>JAAUQA010000570.1 GCA_012032855.1 Candidatus Competibacteraceae bacterium | reverse complement strand
CGGGCAACATCCCTTCGTCTCCCTTCCAAAAGCGTCGCACCGTGTCGCGGAAGCGGTCGTTCCATTCCACGGAACCGGGTGGAAAATGACCGAGTTGGTAACCGCCGGGACCAATATCCCAGGGTTCGGCGATATGCTTGACCTTCGACAGGGTGGGGTCTTGGCGAACGGCATCGAAAAATCCACTGCCGCGATCGTAGCCGTACTCTTCCCGTCCCAGAGTAGACGCCAGATCGTAGCGAAACCCATCCACTTGCATCTCTTGCACCCAGTAGCGCAGGCTGTCCAGCACCATGTGCAGAACCCGCGGATGGCTGATATTAACCGTATTACCGCAGCCGGTGTCATTGATGTAATAGCGGCGATCATCTCCGCGCAACCGGTAATATGAGGCATTATCGATGCCTCTGAAGCTGAGGGTCGGACCCAGCTCATTCCCTTCAGCAGTGTGGTTATAGACCACATCGAGCAACACCTCAATGCCGGCGTCATGCAAGCGCCGCACCAGAGTCTTAAATTCGGCGACACCACCCCCCTCGCTCAAGTAGCGGGGCTCCAGGGCAAAAAAAGCGAGGTGTTATACCCCCAGTAATTATTGAGGTTTTTTTCCAGTAAAAACCCTTCATCCACAAACGCATGAACCGGCATCAGTTCCACTGAAGTAATGCCCAACTCACGCAGGTAGTTGACGAGCTCAGGATGAGCCATGCCGGCGAAGGTGCCGCGTTGTTGAGGCGGTATCCCTTCGTGGAGCATGGTGAAACCACGCACATGGTTTTCGTAAACGATGGTCTCGGACCAGGGCACTTGCGGGGAATGAGCGCTACTCCAGGGAAAACCCGGATCGACCACGACGCATTTAGGCATATGCGAAGCACTATCGCGGCGGTCGAAAGACAGGTCCCGCGCGGATCATCTGGACGATAACCGCAATGGACATCGTTCAGGCGTAGTCGGCCCTTGAGCTGCTTGGCATACGGATCCAGCAATAGCTTATGATGATTGAACCGATGGCCGAGATGTGGTTCATAAGGACCATAAACGCGGTACCCGTAGAGCGCTCCGGGCGATAAATCAGGCAGATAGCCATGCCACACTTGGTCGGTGTATTCGGGCAATACGATGCGGTCGGTTTCGTGTTGACCGGAAGAATCGAATAAACACAATTCGACCTTTTCTGCGTTGGCGGAGAACAGCGCGAAGTTAACGCCTTGTTTGTCCCAAGTAGCGCCGAGTGGGTACGCCGGCCCGGCCACACCTTCGGTTTATGCGCGGTCATTAAGTACTCTCTCCTGTGGCATGGCTTATGGCAGGCTATAACCGAAAAGGCTTGTTAACGCCGTTTGCCGATAAGATGGTTGATTTGCGGTGTAAGAAGATTGCGGCCGAGTGGTCGTGCGGCGATACTTATTGTCGGGCATTTTTTTATCATTAAATCCAAGCCTGATCGCTATAACTCTCGGATTGATCTTATGCGTCTGAATCTTGATCGCGATAATAGCCGAAATATTATCCACGCTTATACTGTCGGTTCAATTACAATCAATGAACAGACCGTCGAGCGCAGTGTGATTGTCACTCCGACCCGGATGATTAGCGATTGGCCGCCGCAACAACTGATCGAGTTGGAAGCGTCTCATCTCGCTCAACTCGCCATGCTGGAACCGGAAATCGTACTTCTGGGGACCGGGGCCCGCCAACAGTTTCCATCTCCACAGGTCACGCACCCATTATTGTCGCAGGGCATTGGAGTAGAGGTAATGGATACTGCAGCGGCTTGCCGTACTTACAATATTATAATGCTCGAAGGCCGCCGGATAGCGGCGGCCTTGTTCATCATCTAACAGCGCTCCGGCGATCATCCCGGAACTCAAACGTTGCAACGACGATCAGCCGTATAACACGTCTTCGGAAAAGCCTTCGTTTTCTAGAATCTTACGCAACCGCCGTAGCGCGTCGATTTGGATTTGCCGCACCCGTTCACGGGTTACGCCGATCTCATTACCGACCTGCTCCAGCGTCGCCCGTTCCTGGCCATTCAAACCGAACCGCCGCTCCACCACCACACGCTGTTTGTCGTTGAGCTGATTGAGCCACAATTCCAGATTCTCATTCAGATCTTCTTCTTGGAGCACCTGTGAGGGATCGAGATTATTGTCATCAGGAATTGCGTCCAACAAGGAACGATCTTCACCCTTGCCGATCGGAGTATCAACCGAGGTGACGCGCTCATTCAAGCTAAGCATGCGCTTGACTTCGTTGACACTCTTGTTCATGGCCAGGGCGATTTCTTCAGCGGTCGGCTCGTGATCCAGACTCTGGGCCAGTTGCCTAGCGGTGCGCAAATACAGATTGATTTCCTTGATAATATGAATCGGCAACCGAATGGTGCGGGTCTGATTCATAATCGCTCGTTCCGATGGTTTGGCGTATCCACCAGGTCGCATAGGTGGAAAAACGAAATCCCCTCTCGGGGTCGAATTTTTCCACAGCGTGAATCAGACCGAGGTTGCCCTCTTCGATCAAATCCAACAAAGTCAGGCCACGGTTCATATACCGGCGGGCGATTTTAACCACCAACCGTAGATTGCTCTCAACCATGCGGTTGCGCGCACTCCCCACACCCTTGAGCGCCAAGCGCGCGAAATGAACCTCTTCTTCAGCGGTCAACAGGGGAGAAAAACCAATTTCTCCAAGATACATGCGGGTAGCGTCCAATTCATCCGGAGTGAATTCACGGGTACCCGCTGCCCAAGGATTTTCGCTATTCGCAAAATCGGTTTCCCGATCACTCCCGGTAATTTCCACTTTCTCCTCCTCGTCCATCAACATGTCGTCGTACTGATTGATAACCTCAGTACTGGTTTCAACCTCGCGCAGTTCTACCTCATTGCCTGAGAACTGTGCGGATTGATTGATACGTCGAGACATCGCTACCTCCTCGATGGGGGTGGTGTAGAGTGAGACGCTGTTGTGGCAAAATCGCAGCATTCAGCTTGCTGTTA
>JAAUQA010000569.1 GCA_012032855.1 Candidatus Competibacteraceae bacterium | reverse complement strand
TCGATCCAGACCAGACGGGTGGGCTTTGCGAGCACGTTGCGCAGCGCCACCGGGTCGGTCAGGTCGGCGACCACCAGCTCGAAGTGTCCCTTCTTCGCCAGCGCATCGAACAGGCGCCAGCTGCCGCCGTAGCAGTCGTGCGGCACCACCAGTCGTTCCCCCGGGCTCAGCAAGCTCAAGGCCAGGGTGATCGCGGTCGGGCTGGTCAGCGCGTCGAGCTTGACTTGCATGCCCACGCTTACCAGGAAGAAGGGCACCAGAAACTCGGTGACGCCATTGGTTTGATGATGGACGGCGTAGTGCTCTGCCGTTGCTTCGGAGAGCGCCATGCCGGCCAGGAAAGCGCCGATAATCGCCGAAACGCCCAGGTCCGCCGCGACTACGGCCAGCCCTAAACAGAGCACGATACCGATGATATAGACCGGCTCGTTAATGCGCAGCATCTCGATGCGGGCGATGCTGCGTGAGACGATAGGCCCACCGATCAACGCCACGGCCACGGTGAAGCCCAGCGCCAGGGCGGCGGTGCCGGCAATGTCCAGGTAATTGACTGTGCCGGTGGCTGTGTTCGAGACAATTGCCAAAACGATCAAGCCCAGCACGTCGTCGATGACTGCTGCGCCCAGAATAATACGACTGGTCGGTGCATCCAGCACGCCCATCGCGCGAAGGACGCGCACGGTAATACCTACCGAAGTAGCAACCATCGCCGTGCCGATGAAGAGCGCCTGAATCGTGTTTTCGCCCCACAGACGCATAAACAAGTAGCCACAAACGAAGGGCAGAATTACGCCTGAGATGGCAACTACCGCCGCTCGCGCACCCACGCGTAAGATGGCCGAGGGTTTCGTTTCCAGCCCCACATTAAAAAGCAGAAAGATGACGCCAATCTCGGCGAGGATTTGGATTACCTCCGACAGTTGCACCCAGCCGAGCAGGCTGGGGCCAATGATGACGCCGGCCAAGATCTCGCCGACGACAGCCGGTTGGTGCAAGCGCTCGAAAAGCTCCGCCATTATTTTGGCTGCGGCCAACATGATGAATAGGCTCAGTAAAACTTGCGTTGTCTCTTCCATATGAACCTGATTAGCCTGCCATTGTCACCAATACGATCCCCACACACATTACGATTGCACCAACCGTACGAATGCGTCCAAACGATTCGTGCAGCCAGAGCCAGCCGGCCAAAGCGGCCAGCACGATGCTGATCTCGCGCACCGCGCCCACATAGCTGACAGGCGCAAGCGCATAGGCGCTCAGCACCAGGCCAATAGGCGAGAAAAGTGCCGGCGCTTACCAGCAGGATTTGCCACCAATATTGGCGGCCAACCGCAGAAATTTTGTTCCAACCATAGCGCGTCCACATTAGCGGTGTCAAAAATAGTGCGCTCAGGCCAAAACTTAGCACCGTATAGGGCAGTGGTGGCGCGTGTTTAACCGCTGCACCGTCGATCGTCGAGTAGCCGGAAATACATAGCGCGATCAAGAATGGGAGCAACATAACAAAGGTGGGCTTCAGGGTTTGCTGGCCTTGCCACGTCCCCAGGCCCACAAAGCCAACGCCCAACGCAATCGTGAAAATACCAACCAGGCCGGTGAACGGGATCAACTCTTGCAAAAAAAGTGCGGCCCATAAGGTGATAAAGACCGGCGCGGCGCCGCGCGCAATGGGATAGACGAGCGAAAAATCACTGGCCTGGTAGGCATAGCCAAGCAGGAGGTAGTAGACCATTTGAAAGCCGGCGCTGGCGATCACATAACCGACGACCGGCGCAAGTTCACTACGCGCCGACCAGGGCAAGGGCGACAAAACCAGCGCGCCAATCAATAGCGCCCACCACGAGATGATGTGACTTTCTCGCGTCTGTTTGATGAGAAAGTTCCACCCCATGTGAAAGAATGCCGAGCAGATGAGAAGCGTCAACGCAAGTAGCGACATGGAGTAAGGTCAAGGCGGAGAGTAGGGTGCGCACCCTGCGGTCGAACAGCTATACACGGCGGGGTGCGCACCAATTGATCAAGCTTCGTCGGTGAAAAGAGAAGGGCGGTCGTTGTAATAGGGCGGTTCAAAGAGCAGCTTTTGGCGTGGCGTCAGTTCTACTTCGGGCGGGGGCTGGAGATATGCCTTGCCCCAGGATTGTTGCGCCGGGCTGTATTTGTAGAGCAACGACCGCCGTTGATGCGCTGCCGTCCACGGGGCGGTGCCGTGGGTTAACGCTTCGGTGAAGATGACCACCGAACCGGCTCTTGCTTCGGGAACGACCACACAACCCGAATTGATATGCGCCTCACGGATTTCAGGGGGACAAGGGTAGTTGGCCTTGTGGCTGCCGGGAATGCAACAAAAGCCGCCATATTCCGGCCCCGCTTCGGCAAGGTTCCAGGTCACGACAACCAGGCCGTTGTGCATTTTGCGGTCGTGAAAATGATAATACTCCGGCGGGTCGTAGGGGGTATGGCCGCCGTGTAAGCGCAAACGGCCGGCACCGGCCTTCAGGTAAATGCCATAATAATGGTCGAGCCGAAAGCCGTCGCCCAAAATCACCTTGAGGTAGGGCATCATGCTTGGATGGTCGAGCAGATCACAAAAGGGCTTGCCCCAGGTGAGGAAGTTACTCATGTGGCCCTTGCCGCCATCCTTGAGCTTGAAATCGAGCTGCTTGCTTCGGAGCGGCTCGCCACTATGGGAATTATCCCCAAAAGCGCACCGGGACGGATGCGCAAACGTGCGAGGTTCGATGTCAAACGCATCGAGCAGAATCGAGCGCGAAACCCGGCACGATGTTATTGCGTTTACCAAAGACGTCGGAAGTCACCTCGGCAGCGATGAACAGTATCTTCACTACGGTCTGACGTCCTCAGATGTAGTCGATACGGCCCTCTCGGTTCGCATGGTACAGGCAGGGGAGATTCTTCTAAGAGCGCTCGAGCCGGGAATTAAACGCACGGCTGTCCTCGCGAAGAAATATATCGACGCTCCAATCGCCGGCCGTACGCATGGTGTATTC
>JAAUQA010000098.1 GCA_012032855.1 Candidatus Competibacteraceae bacterium | reverse complement strand
CTGTGCCCCAGTGAAGGTCATTTCCATCCAACCCAGCCATTCGCCCGGCGTAAAGGGCAGCGGCATTAGGGCCTCTGGAATGTTGGTCTTCACTTGCGAATCGAGCCGGTTGGCCTCAAATCCCAGTGCACGGCTTTCTTCCCGGAAAGTAATTACGTTGACTTCATGAGGCAGCTCGTTGTTCGGCTGGCAGTTGGTTTGCTGGCCAATACCGGACACACAACTGTTGGTGCGTTCCTCGCGGTTCCACAATGCCGTATGGATGGGGGTGACGCCGTCAGAGAAAGGAGCAACGGCGGGATCGTCATCCGCAAATGGGAAATAGAAATTCTGAGAGCGCGGGTAGCGGGTCGGGAAAGTAACCACCCACTCCGTCTCGTAGAAGTTAACAGGTTGGCCAACGGAAACGGTTTCCCGAGCCGCCCATTCGTTGATAACCGATTTGCGGGTCAGCACAGCGGACACCGCATCAATACCACGGTCCCATTCGTCATAAACAGTGGTAGGACCAGGAATTTGAAGGTCATCGCCGCCTTCCAGAAGCTCTTCCACCAGATTAAGCAGATTAAACGGGGTATCCACCTGGACCTGCGACACGCGCGGCCAGGTAAAGTTCAGGTTCGGCGAACCTTCGTCGAACAAAGCCGCGATCAATGGCGAACCGATGTCATCCGGATAAGTGAAATCCGGGGGAGCGGTGAAGAACTCGCCAAGTAATGCAGGGATTGAGTCGTCGATCAGAATCGGATTGAAGAAATTCGCCAACATCACCGGGTCGTAACCGAAGCCCTGACCGGTAGGACGATTAATCAAGTAGCCGTTCGTCTTTAGAACATTGTTGGGTTCCAGGAATTGCAGCGAAGTCGATATCTTATCCTGGAAACTGGCGCCTCCTGGCGTGAACGAGCCAGGGAACACGGTACAACTCGGCCTATCGTCTGGCCCATGCAGGGTGTCCACATACAGACCCGTGCCAATGGTGTTCAGCAGCGGCCCGGTGCGTCCCAGGGCGATCATCTCAACATGGCCTTCATCGCCAGCAGGGTCTTTGAAGGTCACGTACTTACGATCGGTACCCGGAGTTGAAACCCAACCGCTCAGATTGCCCGGCTGGGGGGCGGGCGATAGACAGGAGGTATCCCAGGTAATCAAACCGGGATTGCCCGCGCCGTCGACATTGCTGTCGGTCCAGGCCACCCACATATCACGAGGGGATAAGGCCACCACAAAGTCCAGCACGTCTTCACTGTCGGTAGCCCGACGGAAACGCACCTTGACGGGCACCATGTCATCACTGGTATTAATTATACGGAAGAAGGTCTGCCAACTACCCCGTGCTGTGTAGTATTGGAACAGCGCAACTTCACCCAACCCATCGGGGGCCAGATTAACGGCATGGGCAGCTGGACCAGCCAGACTACCGATACCGATAGCCGCTGACACCGCAGCAGCCATACCTAATTTACGGAATTTTGCTCTTAGCATTAGCTTTTCTCCTTAATTGTCGTCATCAGAAACAAAGCTCTAAAACGCGATGTTTTACACACTGTTTGTACACCCCTCTATACACCCCTCACCTCAAGAAAGTTTAGCTGCGAACAGGCACACGCAACCCTATTCATCGTTGAACAACCCTTCTCCTCGCCAGACACTTACACTTAGCGCAATTTGGGCTTTGCCTGAAGCACTATTCCTGTATTAATCCTTATAGGATTCACCCAACCTGAAACAAGCCCTTGGCAACCAGGAGACATTTCTCTAAGCACCGGTAAAATCCAGATACCACCACTGACCTCCCTTCCTCAACCAGCGCTCATTGACAAAGCCCGAAGTCTGGGTCGGATTTTCCGCTGAGGGGAAAGGCACTGTGTAGTGGATATTAACAACAACATCAGCCGTGAGTAAATTTGATTCTTCCGATGAGGTCTGCATAGTGATCTTTTCAACGGTAGCCTGCGTCCATTTAGCGGCCGATCCAAATTGCTGATTAAATGCTTCCATGTTATAGACTCCGCGGTAAGCTGGCGTTTGAAACTCATAAACTGCCGCGAAATCGCGCTTTATCAAAGCCGTCCAACGCGCACTTACCCGCTCTTCCAAAGCCTTCTCCAATACCTTTTGCTCTTGGAGCGCAACCGATTCGGAGGCCGGCAAATTAATAGCGGGTGGTTGGTCGGGTTGAGCGTTCGGTGCGCTAGCCAACGCAAAGCTCCCTTGTAATAAAAAGGTAATTCCCAGAAGTCCTTTCTTACCGGCAAAAAAACAGTTTTCATATGCAATTACCCAAACTGATTGTTCTTCCTTGAGGGGTTTTACCCTTGACTTAACGCACTCACTGCAATTAACGGGTCTTGTGGTCGATGCCAACTGCTCACACCCATACAACTGTGGCATATGGCCCCCGCTTTCCAAACAAGCAAACCAGCGCCAACTATCTCAACACGCGTTTCACGAACCTTGCGGCAAGCGAGTAACTCACTAGCATGCTTTTCTTTTCATCACTGTACGCATAAAGAACATAGTCGGGCTGAAGCATAGCAAGGCACCGTATCACTGTCAAGCAAAAGTGTATCCTTTTTACATATTTTGTTTCATTTGGGATAGAGCCCTACAGGTATAACGTAACAAAATATTGAATTTTTAAATCATGCTTTAGGCAATCAGTTGACATCATGGGGTTCCAAAAGAACGCGACGGTATTCTACCGCAAAGATCGTCTTATTTGTTCTGTGTATTATAAATACAACATTTTATGTCCGGTGAATTTGGGCTTGCGCATACCACTTATCCCGGTTATCCAAGTTTTCCACGAACACATCCGATCGGTCGGCAAACAACACCTCCAGGCCGTTTTCAATCGTCACAATCCAGCGAAACTGCTTGGTATTATCCGCCATCGGTTGGCCGCCGCTATCCGAGTAGTTAATCTCTCGATCCAGTACCGTTGTGTTCATCGTCTTTACCTCTTGCAAGGCAGAATGCCATCGTGTCCTTATCCCAAATCCGGCTCTCCGCAATGGTGCAAAATCACTGCGCGTGCTGCATCACGCAACTGCACCGCAGCTTGCCAGTCTTGACCGGTCGGCGCAATCGGTTCGCCGATCACAACCTGCACGGAACCACGGCGCGGGAACCATGAATGCGCCCGTAATAGTGATCGCGTTCCGCGAATCGTCACTGGTACAACGGGCACAGCCGTTTGCGCTGCAACCACAAAAGCACCCATCCGAAACGGTTGCAAACCCGGCATACGGCGAAACGTCCCTTCGGGAAAGAACACCAATGAGCGTCCTTGTTGAACGGCTTGTGTGACCCGCTCTCCCTCTGCAACGCTTTGTTGCAAATCGAATCGCTCGACAAATACCGTGTCCAGCCGTTCCAACGGTAATCGCACCCACAGATTATCCCGCAATTCCCGCTTGGCCACATAGCTGAATCGACCAGGTAATACAGCCGCTAACACGAGACTGTCCAGGTAACTGGCATGATTGGATACTAATAGACACGGCTGATTGCCGGCCAAATGGGTCAATCCGTGAATGCCCAGGCGAATACCAGCCAGGCGGCTGACCAGTCGGGCGATGGTACGTGCTAATGCCCAGCGTTGATCACGGTTGGGCAACACCATGACGCCTAGCCACAGTGGCAAAGCCGCTACGCCCAGCAAAACCCAAGCATAGCCGGCATATAAAAACTCCCCCAGCTTACGCAAACTGCGTCGCAGTGGAGGCCAAATGCTCACCGCGGCCAGCCGGATCGCTTGCCAACGCACGGATCGCCGCCCCTGCCCCAGGGCTTTGCGTTCAAAGAGTTCTCGCATCGTTGCCCGACGAATTTTACCGCTGGACGTTTTGAGTACGGTGTGCGGCGGCACCAATACCACTTCATCGGGCGGTAAGCCCAGCAGATCGACGCCGACGGATTGAATCCGTTCCCGTAACTGTTGTTGAGCATCCATCTCGGTGGTGCGGGTTTCGGCCACGACGACTAGACGCTCGGTTCCTGAGGCGGGATCGTCGCTGGCAAACACCGCCACGTTGCCGCGCCGAATACCGGCGATGTCACCGACAGCGCTTTCCAACTCATAGGGAAAAATATTACGTCCACCGCGAATGATCATCTCCTTGACCCGACCGGTGATATACACATCGCCACCAGCCAGATAAGCGCGATCTCCGGAGTCCAACCAATCACCTCGGAACAACCGACGAGTCGCTTCAGGGTTACGATAATATCCGCTGGTGGCTGATGGGCCTTGAAACTCCAACCGACCCTCCTGACGCTCGGGTAGTTCACGCCCCTGCTCGTCTACGACCCGAATTTGATGCTCAGCCAACGGTTGTCCGCAAGCGGCAAAGCAAAGTGCACGGGGATTGTCGTCACCTGCCGGTACAGCTAGACCCGTTTTCATAAAGGCGTCGCGCTCAATATGGTCAATGATGACCCCGCGAGCCGGCGGATGCAGCGCCAAGCCAACTGAACTTTCGGCTAGACCATATACGGGCGCCATCGCTTCGGGACGGAAACCATACGGTTCGAAGCGGTGGATAAAGCGCTCCAATGTGCCTGGATTTACCGGTTCTGCTCCGTTGATCGCCAACCGCCAAGAGCTTAAATCCAAACCTTCCAGCGCTTTGTCCGGAATGTTCCGCAAGCACAGTTCATAGGCGAAATTCGGTGCTGCCGATAAAGTCCCGTGATGGCGATGAATAGCCCGTAACCAACGGGCAGGTCGGGCCAGAAAACTCAACGGCGACATCACAACCAACGGGAAAGCATAATACAGACTGCCTAAACAAGCGCCGATTAACCCCATATCGTGATAAAGCGGCAGCCAACTGACGAATACATCGTTGGAACTCGCCTGAATACGTTGCCCCATAGCGCGGATATTGGCCAACAGATTGGCGTGAGACAGCATCACCCCTTTCGGGTCACCGGTACTGCCAGAGGTGTATTGCAAAAACGCGATGTCCTGTGTACGCACCAGCGGCCTAGCCCAAGCATTATCCCCGGCGACCGTTAATTCTTCCACCGTCGCTATATGGCGCAACGTATCGAGTTGGGTTTGCAACAAACGGGCAACGGCCTGTGCCTCGGGCACGGTAATCAGTACCGGCGTTTGGGCATTGTCAAGAATTTTGCTATGGCGACGCAGATGCTCTTCGAGTTGGGAGGGCCGGGTCGGGGGATAAATGGGAACCGGAATGCCGCCGGCCAGTAAGGTGCCGAAAAAACTGAGGAAATAGTCTTGCCCGGTGGGCAGCATGATGGCTACGGTCTGACCGGGCAAAAGACCTCGTCCCTGTAGACCCACAGCCACCGCCCGCGCGCCCTCGTGTAACGCAGCGTAGCTGATTTCCTCAGGGCGATCGCTCTTGCCGTACAGGTACAGATAGACTCGCTGTGGGTGAGCACGAACATGCCAATCCAACACGTCCAATAATGTACCGGCTTGGCTGGGGTCAGATTCCGTTTCGCCTAGCGGCTGAATGACCAGATCAGCTTCCGTGGCTGGACCGGAGTTACCGTCGGCGGTCAATAACAACCGCAACAACTCGCGGGGCGTTTCCGTAATCAGCGCGGTTTGCGGCAGTTCGATGGCGAAGTCTCTCTCCAGGCGCAGCAACAACTCCGCACGACTCAGGCTATCCAAACCGATGTCGCGTTCCAGATGGCTGTCCAGTGAGATCAATCCTACCCGACCTTGCCGCGCCTCGCGCACTAATGCGGTGATGGTTTCAAGCAGTAGTGCTGCGGTTTGCTCGGCTGACGGGGTAGAAACGGCAGGAACAGTCATGCTCACTCGCCGGTTGCGGAGGCGGGGATTTTATTCAGCCTACGTTCCCGTTCCCGGCGGGTAATGAACATGTATTCCAACAACTGACTCATGAGACCACTGCCACTGGTTTTCGCCACCTCGTTCAGTGAGTAAACCGGGGTCTTACCAGCAATCACATCGGCGACCAACAGGCCGCTTTTTACCGCCGGTCCAATCCCTTCACACAGGTCGCGAGTCGCTAGCCCGGCGGCATCACCCACCACAAAAGCATTCCCTACTTGCCCGACGTCCACGTTTTCGCGCAGATAGTAGCTGTAACCACCGGGAGTGTAAGTATGATTGGTTACCAAGCCCTGGCGCGCCAAAAGACGCGTAAAATGCCTCCAGTGGTTCTTGATGTCATCACGACGTTGCTTCAGTTTATGTGCCATACCGCCAACGCCGACATTGATATAGCCGTTTGCTTTGGGCACGTACCAGGAATAGCCGGGCAGCCCCCGGTCGAAAAACCACAAGCGGCAATCCGGATCTTGCCAGTCGTAGGGAAATTCTTCTTCCAACGTCACTGCCTGTAATGTTTTGGCACGCGGATTGTGATCCCTGAATAGGGCCCGGTAAACCGGGCATTGGGTGCCGCCGGCGCCTACCAGATAACGGCAGCGATAGCGGTCATCCACGAGATACCCGCCGTTATCGTAGCGGACATGTCGGGCGTAGTGGGTTTGTACCGGCGCTCCGCTACGGGCCAGCAACCACGCGTCGAATTCGTAGCGACGGATGGAATGCTGTACCGTGTTGAGTTTGAAACCCAACCGCCACAGTTTCACATGCAGCCGATTAAACGTGACTAAGCCCTGCGGGTAGGCTGCGACATCAAGTGCTAAATCCCGCACTACCTCCGGAGTAATCCAGCCGGCGCACAACTTGGGACGCGGGAAAGTCTGTCGATCCAACACCAGACAGTCTACCCCGTGTCGTCTGAGTTGCCAGGCGCAGCTGGAGCCCGCCGGGCCGCCACCGATAATAATCACCTCATGGACTTGCAGCTGACGATTGCCCATCAGTGGTACAAAGAGTCCCGGGTCCAGGGGATGTCGTTATTGTTGAAGCGAGTGAACACGACCTGGAACAGTTGCAATTCACCGATCCGGAATGTGGTCAGGGAACCGGCAAGATAGAAACGCCAAGCGCGGACGAAATCGGTATCGTACATCTGTTTAACCTGATCCGCTGCCTGCTCGAAACGTGTCAGCCAGTGTTCCAGTGTTTTGGCGTAATGCAGCCGTAAATTTTCCACGTCCAGCACTGAAAATCGATAAGGTTCGAAGATGGCCATCATCTCTCCCAGGCTCGGCGGATAACCCCCGGGGAAAATGCGTTTCTCGATCCAGGCGTTCATGGGAATAGGGCGATTTCTGCCGATGGTGTGAATCAACCCCCGGCCACGGGGGCGGAGACAACGATCAATGACTTGACCGAGTTCGCGATAGTGGTTCAGGCCCACATGCTCCAACATGCCGACAGATACGAAGGCGTCGAAATCACCACTGATTTCCCGGTAATCGCCTTCGATAAACTCGACTTGTCTGTCTAATCCCTCGTCTCGTGCCCGTTGGCGAGCAAAGGCGATTTGTTCCTTGGAAATATTATAGGCTTTTACCTTTACGCCGTATCGTCGGGCCATGTGCAACGCCAACGCACCCCAACCACAACCGGCCTCCACGACCTCTTGGTCGTGGTGCAGTTGTAACTTGCGACAGACATGGTCGAGCTTGGCGACTTGCGCCGCTTCCAATGTGGCCATCGGCGTTTGAAAATACGCGCAGGTATAGACCAGCTGTTCGTCCAACCACAATCGGTAGAACGCGTTGCCGATGTCGTAATGGTGATAAATATTCTCCCGCGCCCGTGCCAGGGTAATGGGACGCAGCATATAAAGCCTTGATAAGCACCTCATCCAGAGGCCGCGTTTCGCGAAATCCGGCAGGGTCTGTTGGAGCACTTCCAGAAAATCGACCAGTGCACCTTCCACAGTTAGTCGCCCGGCGCTATACAGTTCACCCGAATTGCAAATCCGGCTGCAGTAGCAATTTGAATAACGCAGCGCGATCATGGATCTGCATGCGCGCCACTGGTGTCGATGCGGTACAGGCTTGGCGACCGTCCCACAGTACCACCTGCACCGGTGGGTCGCCTGCAGCCTTTAGCAACGCATGAAGCAAACCCACTTCGATTCCACGAGCACGCGCGCTGACCGATTGGGTGGACGGTACTGTATCGCGCTCAGAAGAAAGAGAGAACAGCTCTATGTCGTTTCGGTTCATCACACGGCTTCCTCCGAGTGGTCATGCTCGATGGTTAACGGTTGATGTCGATATGTTCATGTTCTGTGATATTTAGCGCGCTTGCAACCCCCTGCGATGGCGGGATGAAGCTCGGTAGGATGTGTTGACGAAGGACGCGCACCATTCGCGGTCTTCCCTCGCGACCGATGCGCTTCGCTAGCTCAGCACATCCTGCCGGGCTATCAACCACCCTTGAGGGTGACGTGCTGATGTCACTCAGGCGTCGACGCTTCTGAGTATGGCGTAGAGTTGATCTTTGAGGTGCAACCGCTGCTTCTTAAGATCTTCGGTATAGAAATCAGACGGTGTTTCTAAACCGTCTTCAATGCGCTCTACTTCACGGTTAACGCGATGATAGTCGTCGAACAGTTCAGCGAAATGGTCGTCGTTGGTTCTCAGTGCCTCGATTCGTTCTTGATACTCGGGCAGCTCATGGAAAAGATCGTGGTTTTCACCCAACATTGTGAAACTCTCCTGTAGTCAATCAATTAATTCGCTGTCGTTGGCCGAATAGAAGCCGCCGACAGTCATTATCGTTGGCACTTAATATTATTTATCAGCCATCGGTGTGATGCCACATCCAACCGGTGTTTATCTACTATTCGCCGCACTCGAATTGCTGACGCGCGTTGCGCTATGATAGTTTCCTATCCCTATTACACTCAGGAGAGCTTGCCATGTTCGTTCACAAACGCCGACTATTGCTTATATTCGCTTTAGTTTTGGTGGTGCAAGGTTTGGCCGCCTGCAATACGATTAGCGGCGCCGGTCAGGATATCGGTGCCGCCGGTGAGGCCATTGAGAAAAAAGCCGAACAGAAGAAGAAATATTGATTCCGTTGCCACCCTGCTTTTCTTCCTCAGCGGGGAAAAGCAGGGGACGGGGTTGTTTATTCGGTCACCAACACGATCATTTGAGCGGGTTC
>JAAUQA010000568.1 GCA_012032855.1 Candidatus Competibacteraceae bacterium | reverse complement strand
CGATCTTGCCTCCCGGCAAGGCGAATGCATTGGGATTTTATCGCGGAATACCGCAACTTCCCACTGACCGCCGCCAATTCCGGCGGTAATATCCCACACCACGCAGCGGACAGTGTTATTGATGCGTTTATCGGTTTCCAACGGCTTGGATTGCTTGAGCTTCGCAAACGATTCCGCCCCCATCGCATCCAATTGTTGTGCCGGCAACAATGCCAATTGCTGGCGCCCGGTGGGCGACACGGCGCAGGCTGTCACGAGAATAATCCAACCCAGCAGACTGACCCGCCAGCTGATCGTCATAGCCGCATTTACTCCAATAACATTGACGCCGTCGCCTCTAACATGTCATTAAAGCTGGCGTAACGTTCGTTCACCCCGCCGGGTCACGATCCTGATTGATGAACGATTGGCTGACCTGATCATAGGCAAGCAGGTCATCACCCATCTCAGCAAAGAAAAATCGTTCAGGAAAGCGTTGCCGGTACTCCTCGTTGGCCTCTAAAAAGCCTAGAATTGAATTACCTGATGCGGGTTCATAATTGCTGATTTCGGCATACACCATCAGGCCGAAATCATTAAACCCATTGGCGATCGCCAAGAACTGTAAATACTCCGCAGGCAGGTCATAATCCAGCGCTTGCCGGACTTGTTCCTGCAACGTGTGCAAGCGCTCCGCCGGACAAGGGGGTTCCAGTCCGCTTTCGCTGCGTGCTTCATCCAATAAAGACAGGAAGTTAGGAGGTAAATCGTTCATCAATGCCACACCTCAACTCATTGCAATGACCATTTCATCATGACGGTTAGTTTGTGTAGAAGCAAGCAGAGTACTAACGTAACTTAGGGTTTACTGTATTGACCCGGTAATGGCCATTTTCATAACAATAGAAGAAAAACCATGAACGTTATCAGGACCAAATTAAATACCCGCGCCGTAGAGTTTCGTCGCAACGCCGTGTACATGCAGGCTTTGGTGGCAGATTTACGGGAAAAAGTGTCTCATATCAAGCAAGGCGGCGGTCCAACAGCCCGAGAACGCCACATCGGTCGAGGAAAATTGCTGCCCCGTGAGCGCATTCGTGCGTTGTTGGATGTCGGTTCGCCGTTTCTGGAATTGTCTCAGTTAGCAGCTTGGGATATGTATGACAACCAAGTCCCGAGCGCCGGGATTATTACCGGCATCGGTCGAATCCGGGGTCAGGAATGTCTATTGGTGGTCAATGACGCCACCGTCAAGGGCGGCACCTATTATCCGGTAACCGTCAAGAAACACCTGCGTGCTCAGGAAATCGCCGAACAGAATCACCTGCCCTGCGTTTATCTGGTAGATTCCGGCGGCGCTAATCTGCCCAATCAGGACGAAGTATTTCCGGATCGTGATCATTTTGGGCGGATCTTTTTCAACCAGGCCCGCTTATCGGCTCAAGCCGTTCCGCAAATCGCCATTGTCATGGGCTCCTGCACGGCAGGCGGCGCCTATGTGCCGGCTATGGCCGATGAAAGCATTATCGTGCGCCATCAGGGCACCATTTTTTTGGGCGGACCGCCATTGGTCAAAGCAGCCACCGGCGAAGTCGTCAGCGCCGAGGATTTAGGGGGTGCCGATGTCCATTCGCGTACTTCCGGGGTCACCGATCACTATGCGCTACACGATGCCCATGCGCTGGGGATCGCGCGCCGTATCATCGGTAATCTGAATCGAGTTAAACAGCCGAATCTACAACTCAGCGAAGCAGAGCAGCCGCTCTACGATCCTGCCGAACTGCATGGGATTATTCCCGCCGATACCCGCAAGCCTTACGATGTGCGAGAAGTCATCGCCCGCATCGTGGACGGTAGTGAATTCGACGAATTTAAACAACTGTACGGCACCACCTTGGTGTGTGGTTTTGCCCGAATTTTTGGTTATCCGGTGGGCTATCGTGGCCAACAACGGGGTATTGCTTTCGGAGTCCGCGCTCAAGGGTGCCCACTTCGTTGAATTATGCAGTCAGCGCGGGATTCCGCTGGTGTTTTTGCAGAACATCACCGGGTTCATGGTCGGGCGTAAATACGAATCGGGCGGTATCGCCAAAGACGGCGCCAAAATGGTGACGGCTGTGGCCTGTGCCGAGGTTCCTAAATTCACAGTGATTATCGGCGGTAGTTTCGGCGCGGGCAATTACGGCATGTGCGGACGGGCTTACAGCCCGCGTTTACTTTGGATGTGGCCCAACGCCCGCATTTCAGTCATGGGCGGAGAACAGGCAGCCAGTGTTTTAGCCCAAGTGCGGCGGGATAATCTGGAACGACAAAACAAAACCTGGAGCCCCGAAGCGGAGGACGAGTTCAAGCGTCCCATCCGCGAGCTGTACGAGCACCAAGGGCACCCCTACTATGCCAGTGCCCGGTTGTGGGACGATGGTATTATCGACCCGGCAGACACCCGTATGGTGTTGGGTCTGAGCATTTCCGCTGCTTTGAATAAGCCCATTGAAAAAACCCGCTTCGGCGTATTTCGGATGTAGTTATAAAAAAGGGGTCAGGTCTTGTATTATAAGTAAGCAGAGCCCTTGAAGTCAGGCTGCCTACTCCGGTGTATGCAACGCAGCAGTGCTGATGGCAGCGCCCGTCGGCGAGATGAGCTCGGCAGTCCGATCACTGCCTCGAAGCTTAGCTCGACGCGCCATTAGCACATATAGCGACGGCACCACAAACAGCGTGAATAACGTGCCGATGGCCATGCCGCCAACCAGCACCAAGCCGATGGAGTTTCTTGCTGCAGCCCCGGCCCCAGTCACCAGCACCAGCGGGAAGTGACCGGCAATGGTGGCTACGCTGGTCATCAATACCGGCCGCAACCGCGCACTTGCGCCATCCAGCACCGCCTGATGCAAAGACAATCCTTGCTCACGCAGTTGATTTATATAGCTCACCATTACAACGCCGTTCAGCACTGCAACTCCGAACAACGCGATGAAGCCAACGGCTGCCGACAAGCTCAAATTCAAATCGCGCAACCACAAGGCAGCT
>JAAUQA010000567.1 GCA_012032855.1 Candidatus Competibacteraceae bacterium | reverse complement strand
AGGATATATTGGCCGACATCGGCCTCGGCAATCGCTTGGCCCCATTAATCGCTCGGCGCTTGCTTCCGGAAGGCGAAGAACAGGGACTCGAACGACGTAGAGAAAATTGCAAACCGTTGCTAATCAAAGGGACCGAAGGCACGGTCATCAGCTTCGGAAAATGCTGCCGCCCCCTTCCCGGCGACGCGATAATGGGTTATCTCAGCGCCGGTCGAGGCATCGTGATCCATCGGGTGACCTGCAGAAACGTCGCTGACTATAAGCACAATCCCGAGAAATGGATCGAAGTCGAATGGGAAAGCGATATCAGCAACGATTTCCCGGTAGAACTGCGGCTGGATATGACCAACAAACGCGGCACCCTGGCCGCAATCTCCGCTGCAATCTCCGCCGCCGACGCGAATATAGAAAACATTAATACCATGGAAAAAGACGGCATCACGACCAATGTTAATCTGACGCTCAGCCTGCGCGACCGCAATCACCTCGCTCTAGTCATCCGCCGTTTGAGGACTTTGCCCGAAGTGTTGCGCATTTCCCGGCGCCCGTAACCTTCCTCGTCCGACCTATTTTAATCAGGAACACGCTATGCCTCGTGACATTATCAGCACCCCTCATGCTCCCGCTGCTATCGGCACTTATTCGCAGGCGGTCAAAGTCGGCGATACCGTGTATTTATCCGGGCAAATTCCGCTGGACCCCGTCACCACGGAATTGGTCGAAGGAATGGATGCTCAGATCCGGCGGGTGTTCGATAACTTGAGTGCGGTCGCCGAAGCGGCAGGCGGCAGTCTGGCTAAAACCGTAAAACTGACGATTTTTCTCACCGATCTCAGCCATTTCGCGCTGGTCAATCAGGTCATGGCGGAGTATTTCCAGCCGCCCTACCCGGCTCGTGCCGCCATCGGGGTGGCTACCCTGCCCCGCAATGCCCAGGTAGAGATGGACGCGGTCCTGGTATTGGATTAACCGGTTGACTCCAATCGTTGCTTGAGCAACTGATACCCGACTTCAGTCAGCAAGACAACGTTAATCGTAGACGGATAGATTCGGCCCAGCTGGCGTAGAGCCTCGATTTCGGCGCGTCGGCTGTCGGCAGGCAGGTAAAGATAATGCTCGTCCTCCCGCAGTTGTTCCGCCAAGCGTTTAAAAACCCGAAACGCCGTGCCTTTAGGACGGTGATGTAGGCTATCGATCTCCTTGAAAGTCAGAGGAAAAGAGAGAGGTGCCGACATCAATGCGCGGATTCCGCCAGGAAATTGAGAACAATTCCGCAAAACACCACGAGCCCGAACCAGTTGTTGTTCAAAAAAGCTTTGAAACAAGCCGCGGGTTCCCGATCACGGATTAGATATTGTTGGTAAAGCGCGAACCACAACGCACCGAATAAACCCACGTAATACGCCCAACCCAAATCAGCCACCAGCCCGACCAAAATCAATAAACCCAATAAATACACTGTAGGCGAGCGAATGATCTTGATGTCGTCCTCGCCGAATAAAATAGCCGACGACTTGGCTCCGACCCGCAGGTCATCTTCCCGGTCCACCATCGCATACATCGTATCGTAAACCACCGACCAGACCACATTAGCGGCAAACAGCAGCCAAGCTACCGGCGGAACGGTATTGGTTAAAGCCGCATAGGCCATGGGAATAGACCAGCCGAACGCTGTGCCGAGATGAACCTGGGGGAGCGAGTGGAACCGTTTCATGAACGGGTAAATCACCGCCAAAACCAACCCGATCACCGATAACACAATAGTCAATCGGTTGAGCGACAGTACCAGACCAAAAGCCAGCACGCACAGCACGGTGAATAATCCGAACGCCTCGCGCACGGACACTCGCTGCGCGGCCAACGGACGTTCACGGGTGCGGGCGACGAACGGGTCAAGGTGCCGGTCGGCAATATCATTGATGACGCAACCTGCCGATCGCATCACAAACACGCCCAACAGAAAGACCACTGCGACGTGCTGATCCGGTTGTCCCTGGCCGGCCAGCCATAATGCCCACAGGGTGGGCCAAAGCAGCAGAAAAGTACCGATGGGACGATCCAGACGCATCAGCAAGGCGTATTCACCCAAGCGGTCGGCAAAATGTGCAAGAGTCATAAACGTTCGCGTTGTGGGGTAGATAACACGCACCTATGCCTTGAGGCTGAGAATCTAATCATCGCGCCCACCGGTTTGCCGGTGGGCGATTGTAGAAGCGGATGGTGGTGCGAGGTGGAACAGACCGGCAATGCTATGCGCTTACAGTTGATATTCCTTCAAGCGGCGCTTCAGTGTCGACAGGCGGGATACCGAGTTCCCGCGCCACGGCCGCTTTGTTGTTCTGATTACGGGTCATCGCTTCCAAGATCATCTGGCGTTCCATGTCGAAGGTGGCGAGCTGCTGGTTCTGCTCTCGTGCGACCCGAGTGGCTGAGTAGATCATCAGTAGCCCGAACGCCGACAGTGCCAGCACGGCTCCGAGTAGCACGATGTCGGGACGATTGCGCCGTCGTTCGGCGACGGCGGTGGAGCCAAGGTCGCGCCCGGCGATGGTGGGATCGTAGGGGCTGAGGAAGGGCGCGAAGACCCCCATCAGCACGAGCACCGCAAGCACCCCGGCCGCGACCATGGCTGCGATCGCCTCGATACCGTACGCGAGTCCCTTCATCTCCACCATGCGCGCGACCGATATGATCACGGTCGTTTCGTCAGCGCGCGCGTGCGTGCCCGCCACTGGAACTGGTCGATGTCGATGCCGGAGTGGTGTACGACAACCTTCTCGGTGGGGCACCCCATCGCCAGTACGCGATCCTGCAAGCTGCGACTCACCGGCAGAAACAGATCCCCTGCTCGAAACAGTTCGGCGTAGTAGCCGGGGCTCTGTTTGCTGTTCTGGGTCACGTCGTGACCCCGAATCGACGTCACCAGTGCGCCGTGGCACATCTCGAGCCGACGCAGCACCAACACGGAAACGTCCTAGCGTGGCGTATTGGCAGTGCATGATGTCGTAGTGACCG
>JAAUQA010000566.1 GCA_012032855.1 Candidatus Competibacteraceae bacterium | reverse complement strand
CTCGCTGCGTCTAACGGGTGCTCAATCATTTCAATTAACATTGCATTACAGGAGAAGTCCAATGACTCGCATTCGACTGATTGAATCAAACAGTCGCGATTCCGCCGCCACTGAACTGCTTGAGGCGGTAAAAAAGAAGATGGGCAAGGTGCCGAATTTGATTGCGACCATGGCCCATTCACCGGCCGTGGCGAACGCTTATCTCAATTTCAGCCAGACACTGGCGACCGGCCGTTTGCCACAACGGCTGCGTGAGCAAATCGCGCTGGTGGTTGGCGAAACCAACAACTGCGGCTATTGTGTGGCCGCCCATACCGCGCTCGGCAAAGCCGCCGGCTTGACTGAACAGGAAACCCGTGCGGCACGGCAGGGCAGCTCATCAGTCGCGAAAGAACGCGTGGCGCTCGACTTTGCCCGCCGGCTGGTGCAGGATCGCCGGTATCGTAACGGATACCTCACTGGAACGGGTGCGACAGGCCGGGTACACGGACGGCGAGGTTGGCGAGATAGTAGCCAGCGTGGCGCTCAATATCTTCACCAATTATTTCAATCATGTCGCCGGCACCGAGGTGGACTTCCCCACTGTGCCCAGCTTGGCGGCGGCCTAGCGAAAGTCCGCGACCTGCGCGGTCGGCCAGTAAAAATTCCGCCGACTGCGCAGCTTCGTGTAAAACTGGTAACAGGGCAGCTCAATCGGTTTTGGTCATCATGCACCGCAATAACGAACTGTGGTTGGCTCATCTGAGCAGCACCGGTATGGATCAGCAAGCGGCCTTGTCCGATCTTCGCGGTCACTTGTTGCGCGGCGTTGCGGGGGGCATTGGCGAAAGGAGGTAACAGTGATGACGCGTTCCTCGAAGATGCCGTTCAAGAGTCGCTGCTGCGCATTCTTGAGCGACTCCGGCAATTCGAAGGTCGCAGCCAATTTTCTGACCTGGGCGATGGCCATTGCCATCCGCGTCGCCATGAGCGAGCGGCGGCGACACCATTGGCGGAACGTGTCTCTCGATGCGGTGCTTGCGGATAACGATTTCACGCCGGAAAGCATCGCCGACGACGCCATGGGGTTGGACAGCCAATGGGAGCAACAGGCGGTGCTCGACAGGATGTACAGCGTGATTCGCACTGAATTGACTGAAAGACAGCGGGCGGCGTTATTCGCGGAACTCAAAGGCATGCCCCTGGACGAAATCGCCCGTCACCTCGGCAGCAATCGCAATGCCGTGTACAAACTGACCCATGACGCGCGCCGGCGGTTAAAACGGGGTATTGAAGCCGCCGGTTATCAGGCTAGCGACATTCACGCCGCCTTTGCCGAGTGAGGAATAAACCATGTCACTGTCGAAGCAAGAAATCGATGCGCTGCTGCGCTTGGTCAATCTGACTCGGGACGATGAGATCGACTGCGAACAGTGCCTGTTTCTGGTTGCCGAATTTGCTGAACGCCAATTGGCGGGCCTGTCCGTCCCGGCGGGTCTGGAGGCTGTCGCACAGCACCTGTCCATTTGTACCGAATGCCGTGAAGAATACCAAGCACTACAACGGGCGTTGAAAGAGTTGAAAGAATAAACGGTCTCGGGGCAACGCCAGGAAATTAGGGTGGGGTAATGATGACTGGAATTAATGTACTCCCTTCAACGCTATCCAGGACAACTTGCTAGAGGAACTTACCTTGTCAACTCCCACTCTTGATCCTTCAACCCAAGCCACTCCCGTTCTACAAGCCGACGGGCTGATCAAACGGTTTGCCGACCGTTGCGTGGTCAACGAAGTTAGCCTCCGTTGTCAGGCCGGTCAAGTGCTGGGTCTGTTGGGCGCTAACGGGGCCGGCAAAACCACCACCCTGCGATTGTGCTACGGGTTTCTGCAACCCGACGGCGGCACCATTCAGATCGCTGGAATCGACCGCAGCGTTGATCCCGAAGCGGCTGCCCGGCAGGTTGGTGTTTGCACCCAGGATGATACTTTCGATACTGATTTTACTGTGCGCGGCAATTTAGAGCAGATGAGCCGTTACTTTCGCCCGTCCCCGTCAAACTTGAAGGAACGAATCGCCGCTTTAATGGAGCGTTTTGGTTTGGATCGCTATGAAAATGCCAAACCAGAAACTCTCTCCGGTGGCTACCGAAGGCGGTTGATGCTAGCCCGTGCGCTGGTCCACGAACCGCGCTTGTTGTTTCTGGACGAACCCACTACGGGACTGGATCCACAGGCCCGCATGGAGGTTTGGGAATTGGTCAACACGCTCCGCAACGACGGGTTAGCTATCGTCCTGACTACCCATTACATGGATGAAGCCGAGCGTCTGTCCGATGACTTGTTGGTCTTGCAAGAAGGTCGGATGGCGGCGGCTGGACGCCCAAGGGCCGTGCTAGGGGATTTAGTTGGCGAACATATGCTGGTGCTAGAGGTCAGTGATCCGGCTGTCCCGGCGGTTTGCGATTGGGCCAGACAGGCAGGCTTATCGGAACCAAGCCGGGTACTATCCACCCTCCATCTTGCACTGGATGGACCGGGGCTCGCTCAATTCAGCGCCCGGTTCGGCGAGCTGCGCTTCGAGGTTCGTCCCCCTACCCTGGATGATTTATTTTTGAAGCTGGCGGAGAAGCCATGAAATTCCACTACCGTGCCGCGTTTCAGTGGCAGAGCCGCGCCGTCCTGGGCCGACACCTGACCGTATACCGGCGCAACTGGTATACCGCCGCGCTGCCGCCGATCTTCGAACCCATCATCCTGTTGCTGGCGTTCGGGGTGGGCCTGGGCGGTTTTATCCCGGAGTTCGCTTGGCGAGGGCAATCCGTCTCCTATCTAGCCTATCTGGCGCCGGGCATGCTGGCCGACATGCTGGCCGCGTGTACGGAGGAGGGGGACGAGAATTATAGTCTGCATACATTTTATTTCTTTTGTTTTTTTGAGCTGCAAATAGGTTGAAATAGGAATAATGCATGGGATAAGAATGAGACATCTAAGAAAAATAAGCAAAATAATCCGCGTCAATATCCACAGCACGCATGTTA
>JAAUQA010000565.1 GCA_012032855.1 Candidatus Competibacteraceae bacterium | reverse complement strand
TTCCTTTTTTACCGGGCGTGTTGGCCACCCTTGTGGCTACCCCTTGCTCGGCCCCGTTTATGGGCGCCGCTTTGGGCTTTGCCTTGACCCAACCCTGGCCGGTGGCGCTGTCGATTTTTGAGGCATTGGGATTCGGGCTAGCATTTCCTTATTTGGTAATGAGCTTCTTTCCAGCAGTATTCAAGTATCTACCCAAACCGGGAACCTGATGGTGCGTTTCAAGGAGTTTCTGGCCTTTGCGATGTACGGCACAACGGTTTGGCTGGTTTGGGTACTGACCCTGCAAACCGGCCCGGAAGGGATTGCAACTGCATTGACTGGTTTGCTGGCCATCGCTTTCGCTGCTTGGTTGTTCAGCAGTACTCGGGAAAGCGGTCGACACGGACGGGTGCTGGGCAACGTCGCGACTGTAATCACAGTGGTGGTGGCATTGAGTTTGGTCAGTTTGCCGGTTTTCCAAACCTCGGAGGCAACCGACGCCCGCCCTATCAAGCAGAACCAAGCCGGTCAGGGACCGGTTTGGGAACCGTTTTCGCGACTAAGATTGGCGGAGCTGCGGACGGCTGGTCGTCCTGTATTCATCAATTTTACGGCCGCTTGGTGCATTACCTGTCTGGTCAACGAACGGGTTGCGCTAAGTTCAGCACAACTAGCGGCAGCCTTTGCCGAGAAGGGCATTGTGTACCTTAAGGCGGATTGGACCAACTACGATCCGGAAATCACTCAGGTGCTCAGCGAGTTCAGGCGCAGCGGCGTGCCGCTTTACGTGTATTATCCGGAGGGCACGCAAGCCGAACCGATCATATTGTCTCAACTGCTAACGGAAGCCGTCGTGTTGCAAGAACTCGATCTATCCACTGAACAGCTGGTTGATGAACGACTGTATTATTAGCGGCGCTATCACCGATGTCCGCAATTCTCGAACTCCGACTCGCCAAAAGATCCGAAGCTGAAATCATGGCGCGCATGTCGCGTGATTTCATCGAAACGGGATTAGGTTGGCAATGGCGCTCGCAGCGCATTCTGCACCATATCCGTTGCCCGGATAGTGTGGTGCTGGCGGCCCGCAATCCGGAACAGTTGATGGGTTTTGCCATCATGCGCTTTCGTTTGGAAGAGGCGCATCTGTTGTTGTTGGCGGTTGACCCGTTGTGTCGCCAGCGTGGAATCGGCCGACAGCTGGTGGATTGGTTGGAAAAATCTGCCCGCACTGCCGGTATCACGACAATTTATTTGGAAGTGCGTGCTGATAATCAAGCTGCACGGGCGTTTTATGGAGCGCTGGGCTACCACGATTTATATTTAATCCCCGGCTATTATCAGGGTCGGGAGCCTGCTTTGCGAATGGCCCATGACTTGCGAGTGAAACCCCCAGCCAGTCCGTTGTGGTAAAGGCTACGTTCAGCCAGGATTTAATCGTCGACGTTCACCAATTCGCGCAGCACACTGGTGGCGTAGGCACCGGTCGGTAGCCGGAAACTGATCACAGCGGTCCCCTCGCCCGGCGTTTCCAAACCCACGTCCCTAACCCGCATCCGCAATGCCCGTCGTTCCTGTTTAAGCCCGGCGGCTAGCAGTCCGCGACACAACACGGGATATTCTGCCGCCACCGTTTGTTCCAATTCAAGCACAGAATCCCGACTGAGTAATTCACCCTTACCCCACAAGGGGCCGGTCGGGTGAATATCGCAATCCATCATTCGATGCTGAATAGTGGTGTCCACCTCGGTGACCGGAAATACGCTGTGACTCCCGTCCAGCATCATCACATCACCGGCCAACGGTTGATTCCAGGAACCCTCTGCTACCCGCCGAGATAGCACTTGATTGAAAATCTCCGAACGGGCTGCCGATAGGTACAACCCCCGTTGATGGCGGTCCTTGACGCGCATTTTGCCTAGAAACAACGCTTCGGCCTTGGCCAGATTACCGCCGTCGTGACCGAAGCGCTGCGACCCGAAATAATGCGGCACGCCAAACTGACCAACTTGATGTAAACGCTCTTCTAGTGTGCTGAGATCACCGTCTAGATCGCGTATCACAATCCGAAAGGCATTGCCCTTAAGCGCTCCGATACGCAGCTTGCGTGCGTGTCTATGGTGCTCCAGCACGGTGAAATCTTCAGCACCGCAGCCGCTCCAATCGGGTTCGGGCTGGCCCGGCAGGTGTACGGAAAACCATTGCTCGGCAACCGCATGGCGATCCTTCAAACCGGCATAACTCACCGCCGCTGGCGGAACGCCCGCAAAAGTCGCGAGTTGTTTGGCGACCCAGTTCGTATTGACGGCGCGTTTGCGCACCCGCAGCAGGATATGTTCTCCACTGCCGGTTGCGGTAAAGCCAAGTTCCTCGAACACCTGAAAGTCTTCGGGAACGGTGCGAATTCGTCCACTGAGCGGTGGCGTTCCTGTAGCGAATGAGTAGTTCATCAGGAATAGAACGCTTTTTTCATTACCAGGTTACTCCAGAAAACTAAAAAGACACTTTTTTGCATCCAATACTCGTTTGCCAACGCATAGTAAACAGGGGCCATTGTACACGGCCAAGCACTGGCGATTTATTGATTACTGGAGAACCAGCAATGCCATCAAACAGTGATTAATGCGACTTGGCGTAAACAAAAACGGGATTATCGACAATCAGGGCGACGCGCTAGGCGATAACCTGGAACCGATGCCCAACGCACTGAAGGAGCTGCGAGCTGAAACGCTCAAAACTTCGCAACGCATCTTCAATCAAGATGGCGGTAACCGACCGATAAAAATTCTGGCGCGTCGGCGAACGACGGCCGCCGCGGCGAGCGACATTGGACAAATATATCCGGTTACCGGCTACTTCACACTGCTAAAATACCTGGTCAATCGAACGCCGCAGGAGATGGAGGGGATACTCGGGCTGGGGCCCCGGAAACTAAGCGTTGGAATCGATCTTCTGATCATCGTCGATCAGTTATCGAGCCAACAGTTCGCGCCGCGCTATACCACCGCTTGGTCGGCTGGAATCTCACCGCGAGACCTCGA
>JAAUQA010000564.1 GCA_012032855.1 Candidatus Competibacteraceae bacterium | reverse complement strand
CAGTGGCATCGGTGCTAAACTGGCGCTGCTGATCCTGTCCGGGATGACGGTGGATGCATTTGCAAGCTGCGTGCAGGAGGGAAACGCGGTGGCACTGACTCGCCTGCCGGGAGTGGGAAAAAAAACCGCCGAACGACTGATTGTGGAGATGCGCGATCGCATTGCGAACATGGATTTGACGGATTCAACCGTAGCGCGCAACGATCCGACGGCGTATCCACA
Organism: Candidatus Competibacteraceae bacterium; assembly: GCA_012032855.1. Next base: position 2,804 of record JAAUQA010000564.1, on the reverse strand, counting down.
CCGGTTACGCGCAATCCCCTGGAAGATGCCGTCAGCGCACTAACCGCGCTGGGCTACAAGCCGGTTGACGCGGTCAGAATGGTTAATGCGCTGAACACCGAGGGGTTATCCAGCGAACAGATTATCCGCCTTGCCCTTCAAGCGGCTGTACGTAAGTAGCTTGCGTTTCCTGTATACTGAATCACCTTACAACTTGCTCCCTCCCCATGATCGAAACCGACCGCCTGATTTCTTCCCAAGCCGATGGTGAAGACGTGCTGCTGGAACGCGCGATCCGGCCCCGCACCTTGGCTGATTACGTTGGCCAACCGGCGATGCGGGAACAGTTGGAGATATTTATCAGCGCCGCCCGTGCCCGTAGTGAAGCGCTGGACCACGTGCTGTTGTTCGGTCCGCCGGGGCTGGGTAAAACCACCCTAGCGCACGTGATCGCCAATGAACTGGGTGTCAATTTACGTCAAACCTCAGGACCGGTTGTGGAACGCCCCGGCGATTTAGCGGCTTTACTGACCAACCTGGAACCACGTGATGTGCTATTTATCGATGAAATCCATCGCCTGAGTCCGGTCATTGAGGAAATCTTGTATCCGGCGATGGAAGATTATCAAATCGATATCGTCATCGGCGAAGGCCCGGCAGCGCGTTCGATCAAGTTAGATTTAGCGCCGTTTACCCTGGTTGGTGCGACGACCCGTGCCGGTTTATTGACTTCGCCGCTGCGCGACCGTTTCGGCATCGTGCAGCGATTGGAGTTCTACAATACCGAGGAACTGACCCGGATTGTGCGCCGGTCGGCCCGAATCCTCGGGGTCGATACCGACGAACAAGGTGCTGTTGAGATCGGCAGCCGTTCCAGGGGGACGCCGCGCATCGCCAACCGTCTGCTACGACGGGTCAGGGATTATACTCAAGTGAAAGCTGACGGGCGAATCGATACCGAAGTAGCGCAACAAGCCCTGGCTTTGCTCAAGGTCGACGAACAAGGTTTCGACGATATGGACCGCCGTTTGCTGTTATTGATGATTGAGAAATTCCGGGGCGGCCCGGTCGGACTCGATACTCTGGCGGCTGCTTTGGGCGAAGAGCGGGGTACTATTGAAGATGTATTGGAACCCTTTTTAATTCAGCAAGGGTTTATCATGCGCACTCCACGCGGTCGGGTAGCCACTCACCATGCCTATCAACATTTCGGACTGCGTGGATCGGCAACCCAGGCCACGTCTGATCTGTTCAGCAACAGTGCTCAATGAGCAGCTATCCTTATGGCTGGATTAGAGCGTCCGCGCACCAATTCCATTACCGGATTATTGCTGACCGGGTTTATCATCGCTTCGCTGCCGCTGGCGCTGGCTTTAGCATTGGCGGTTTTTTATGTGGACCGGTTGGCCCGACAGAGCCAAGTTACTGTTGTTCAGGCGGTCGAAGGCACCCAGGGAGGACGCCGCCTGCTCAACCAGATCACCGCCATGGAACGCAATGTCCGACAATATCTCGTCGTACAGGATCCACAGTTATTAGCCGTTTATCAGGATACTCACGCGGCTTGGCAGGAAACGTTGCTGCGGCTGGAAGAACTATCCCTAAGCGTCGAACAACAAACCCGATTACAATATTTAATTCAGCGTGAAGCAGAACTGTATAGTTTGTTTCGGTTCGGCACAGTGAGCACGCTCCGACATGCCGAAGCCGTCGCCGGTTTTACCGAGGTGCGCGACGTGGCCCGTGAATTTCTTGCGCAGAGCCTAGGTGATGTGGATGAGGCCGTAGAACAACTGCAAACACTGGCGATTGACGCCGCCACCAAGCTGACCTGGATTGTCGTGGCGACTATTCCTACCGTAGCGGCGTTGGCCGGTTTGTTCGCCATGTTGATCGTGCGCCCGTTGCGCCGAATGGCGGGAGCCATTCAACGGCTGGGTAATGAGGATTTCACCACAGCAGTTCGGGTGGGAGGACCTCGTGATTTGCAGGAGTTAGGGAACCGCCTGGATTGGCTGAGACACCGCTTAGCCGAGCTGGAAGATCAGAAAGCGCGCTTTTTGCGTCATATCTCCCATGAGCTTAAAACACCGTTGACCAGTTTGCGCGAAGGCGCCGAGTTGCTCAACGAACAAACTATTGGTCCGCTCAATTCGGATCAGCAAGCAATAGCGGTGATCCTAAGAGCCAACAGCCAACGTCTGCAACGCCTGATTGAAGATTTACTCGATTTCAACCAAATTCTCTCGCGCACCTTCAAACTGAACCCAAAACCGGTGGAGTTTGCACCTCTGATCACTCAAGTCATCGAATCCCAGCAACTGGTTTGGAAAGCGCGTTCCTTGCACTTGAACGTCGAATTAGCGCCTGTCAAATTGTCGGCTGACCGACAGAAACTAGCCACCGTGGTGGATAATCTGCTGTCCAATGCAATCAAGTTTTCTCCGCCAGGTGGCACAATCAGCATTCGGCTAGTTTTGGCTCACGCACAAGCGCAACTAACGGTCACAGATAGTGGCCCTGGTTTCGATGTGATCGCTGGTGATCACGTTTTCGAACCCTTTTATCAAGGACAGACGATGGCAAGCGGTCACATCAAGGGTTCGGGTTTGGGATTAGCGATCGCTCGGGAATACACCCTGGCTCACGGTGGGCGCTTGGAGATCCTTAATCACGGCACACCCGGTGGTTGTATTCGATTACGCTTACCCCTGGAGAATGGCCGCTGATGCGCATACTGTTGGTCACCTTTGGCGTTGCCCTATCGGTCGTCGGCTGTGCTCTGCAAGTTGGGCAACCGACACACAACTCGACCGAGCGTGCAA
>JAAUQA010000563.1 GCA_012032855.1 Candidatus Competibacteraceae bacterium | reverse complement strand
TTCGCGGCGCAGAATCAGGTTCTCTTTCGCTTCATTGACCGACTCTATAGTGATCGGGCAGCTCCGATCCCGACCTGCTTTTACACGAAAGCAGGCCTCATAGCCCAGGGCATTGACCAACCACGGCTGACCTTGGGTCAAATCCCAAACCCGTTCCAATGCCTCGGCAGTGAAGGTTTGTCCGGTTTCTGTGGTGTGCTGGTGGTATAGCGATTCGACTTCAGTACGAACGAAATTGCCCAACCGAAGGGATTCGGCCTTAATGTTAAAGGCGCTGCCACCGGTGATAATGGCTTTCTCTGCGCTCGAATGGATTCGGTAGTCGCGCACGTCGCGTACCCCACAGAGAATAACACTCTGGGGAAAGCGGCGGGGACGCCAAGCATACCCGGCACGCAGTTGGCGCAATACCGAAATCAGCGTGTCACCGATCAGGGTATCGATTTCATCGATCATCAGAATCAGCGGTTTGCTATCTTGCGCCGCCCAGTGACTGAGAAGATGTCCTAAAGCGCCATAGGAACCTTGTTCGGTCAAGGCTTGGGGCCAATGGCTGGCGATGTAGTCGCTGCCGATCAACCATTGTGCACGGTTCGCCAGTTCACTGAGGATTGCCCGCATGGCCGCTTCCACGTTTTCTCTGGCCGCCTGACCGGCTTCGACATTGATGTATACACAACGGTAAGTCCCCTGTTGGTTTAGAAAGTCCATTAACGCCAGCAAGCAAGAAGTTTTGCCGGTCTGCCGGGGGGCGTGCAGGACGAAGTATTTTTCCTGCTCAATCAGGGGCAAGATTTCTCCCAGCTTGATACGCTCCAGTGGCGGCAGGCAGTAATGAAGGCCCGGTTTGACCGGCCCGGCGGTGTTGAAGAAACGCATGATATGTCTCCCGCAGGCGGTATGCCGTGCGAATCTCCATTATGCCGTAAGCTTACGAGAGCATAGCGCAACTTCACGGACAAGTTATGCTATGCGGCCTGTTTCTGCTCCTGGACAGCGGTGTGATAATTCCACGGCAGCCAGCGCTCAGGTTGCACCTTGACCGTATCGGCATGCCGTTGGAGGGCGATCAGGTAATCGAAGGTATTGATGCCGGCGTGATGAGCGGTCGCGACGACGGAGGTAATCACATCGGCGATGGCGGCGCCGGCAGGGGTTTTGAAAAACAGGGCATTTTCCGTCCCCGGATAACCAACTTCAGGGCCTGCTCAAGGCGATCTAGTTTCATACGCTGGGTCACACTCGCGACGAATGGCAACGGTTGGACGACGATCTGATGACTATTGCCCGCAATTGTGACAACTTCCACACGGAAACAACGCGGTTCGGTGTAAAATACAAGGCAACTGGCTGGGTGGGGTGTCCGAACCACCGACCAGGAAAAATAGTGACGGTCTGGATCGTTGAAGACGACGATCCCCCGCGATTAGTGACAGCGTATCAGGATGAAGACAAATGATTGCTGAACACGCTCTCGTTGTATTGGACTGCGAACCACCTCATGAAAAACTCAGCCGTGGCGATGTGGGAACCGTTGTGCACGTTTACAAAGGAGGGGGCGGATATGAGGTCGAGTTTGTTGATGGTGGCGCACGGACGGTGGCTCTTATAACTGTTGGCGCTGATGAGGTTCGACCAATTCAAGCCGGTGAACTACTCCACGCTAGACGCACTGAGATAGCTTGACAGCCGGTTCTAACCGCGCAGTTTCAGGGGTATTTTCTGAAAGAAAAGAAATAATCACTGCTTCAAATTCGCTCAACCTCAACCGCCCGTCCCCAGACTTTAGCAATAACCGACTGCACAACTGTCGGAGAACCACTGGTCCAAAACGTTTCTTTGCCTGGAGCATCGCTATCGCAATGCAATGTGGCGTCAGTTAATCGGTCTCGCAGGTGGCGCGCAACAGCAGGGCCGGTATCGATAATCTGCACGGTCGGCCCGGCAATTTGGGCAATCAGTTGGCGCACCAGCGGATAATGGGTACAACCCAGCACCAGCGTATCCACGCCTTTGGTCAATAACGGCGTAATGAAGCGAGTCACCAGAGCGTGGGTCGCCGGACCGGTGAAATTCCCTGCTTCGATTTGCTCGACCAGCCCCGGACACGGCTGCACGATGATCTCCATGCCTTCGGTGGTTCGGGTCAGCAATGCGGAAAAGCGATCACTGTTAAGCGTGCTTTCCGTCGCTAGCACACCGATGATTTTGGAGCGAGAAACCACTGCCGCCGGTTTAATTCCCGGTTCCATGCCGATGATCGGTATTGGGAGTTCGTCGCGCAGCGTGGCGACTGCTGCTGCCGTCGCAGTATTGCACGCCACCACGATGGCTTTCGCGTTGTGCGCCATCAGAAAACGGGCGATGAGTAGCGAACGTTGAACGATAAACGCGACAGAACGATGGCCGTAAGGCGCGAACCCCGAATCCGCTACGTACAGCAAATCATCCTTGGACAGCAGCGCACGGATTTCGCGCAACACCGACAACCCACCGATGCCGGAATCGAATACCCCGATCGGTTGTTTCATCGACCCGCAATCAATTCATCTTTAAAGGTAACGAAACGTACAGCCCGCAACTCAGGTTGGGTTATTCAACCGTTGCCGTACCCGTTCGGGCGGTATCAACGCCAACATACGGGCCAATTCCGGGCCGTGGGTCAATCCCGTTAACGCTGCTCGCAGCGGCATAAACAAGGCTTTGCCTTTGACGCCGCTAAGCTGTTTGATCTCATCGACCAACTCCTTGTATTCAGCGCCGTGTTTTTCGTAGGCGGACAGTGCATTTTCGAAAAAGCCGGTGGGTGCCGTGGCGATTACCGTTTGCGCTTCCTCGCTGACTTGCAGATCATCGCCAAACAACCGCTGTGCCCAGTCCAGGGCTTCGGCAGGAAAATGAATGTTGGGGCGCACGGTGGCGATGAAATCTTGTTGAGCAGTTTCCGGCACCCGTGCGTGTACCGGCTGTCCCATCCACTTCCATAACTCAGTAGCTTCAGCTCGATGCACCGCCTCGGTTTGCCAGTGCAGCAATTTGCACGCTTCATC
>JAAUQA010000097.1 GCA_012032855.1 Candidatus Competibacteraceae bacterium | reverse complement strand
AAGAACCTTTGCCTAAGAAGAAAACGATCCCCAACAAGGCAACTTCAGCCGCCGGTTCGCGTGCGAAGAACCCTATCCGTCAGTCCGTTCAGGAACAGCCCAAGTTGCCGCCGCCCGCACGGCCCAGACGTACCGTTAAAAAATCGGTCAAACCGGTAGCGCCACCTGTGCCTACTGAACCGACGGAATCGTTTATCAAGAAGTTGACCAGCTTGCCAGGTGCCGTAGCGGGCGGTGCGTACCGGTTGGCGGTCAGAACCACGGAAGTTCCGCTGAAAATGGGCAAGGCGCTGCTCAAACCGGAGCAAGCACAAATGATGGAGGAAGCCGGCAACACGCTCAAGGATTTGCGCGAGGTGGCCGGCCTGACTCGCGATGAGCTCAGTGATGCGTTGAATCTCAAGGACCGTTCGTTGGTGGAGGCGATAGAGAACGGCACGGCGATCATGTCATTTGAACTGATTCTGCGTTTGGCCGCCGTATTGGCCCGCCACGATCCGGTGCCGGTGGTGCTGAAATTCACTCGTTCCTATAACCCGGAACTGTGGAAATTGCTGCAGGATTGGGGGTTTGGCCGGCTGTCGTTGAACTACGAACGTGAGCGCGAGTTCATCAACATCTACCGCCGTCATGATGCGGCGCGGCAATTGTCCGATGAAGGTTTCGAAAAAGTGCTGGATTTTACCCGTGCGGCGTTCGAGATGGCTTTGCATTTCGCTGCTGAGCAGGAGAATATTGAAAAAGGTGAGTAACCACGATTTTCCAACCGGCTTCCAACGAGTCATCTTCCTTTGGAGAGCTTAACGTCGTTATCGGCTTGCTCGAACGTTAATTGAAACCCGGCCTTTTTCAGGTAGAGCACTTCCCGCTCCAAGTCAGCACGAGTCAAGGCGCGTTCATCCAGCCAACCGGCGGGAAAGGCCAGCTCTAAATTCTGCCCGTCGGCACGCAGATTGAGCGCGGGCAGGGCGCGACGACTGCGGCTACGGTGTAACAAAACTGCCATTCTGAGCAGCACGCATAACCGCCGTGCCGGGGTTGCCATCCCCTTGGGTAGAGCGGCGAAGGCATTGCGCGGAAATTTGCGCCGATGGCCGCGCACCAAGGTCGCCAGCAATCCCTGTCCGCTGCGGGAAAAACCCGGCAGATCAGCGTGTTGCAGCACATAAGCGCCGTGTTTATGATAATTGCTGTGGGCAATCACCAGCCCGATCTCGTGCAAACGGGCAGCCCAGGTCAGATCGTAACCAAGCTCTTCGTCCTCCAGACCCCACGCCATTTTGACCTGCTCCAACAGGTTTAGCGCGGTGGCCGCGACTCTCTCGGCTTGCGCTTCGTCCAGTCCATAACGTTGATTCAATGCGGCAACCGTGCGGTGGCGCACGTCTTCATGACGCAGTCGCCCGATCAAATCAAAAATAACACCCTCTCGCAAAGCGCCTTCGGAGACTTGCAAGGCTTCCACGCCCAGGGTTTCGCACAGTCCGTGCAGCACGGTAAACCCGCCGACGAATACCCGCGCCCTCCCGGGCTCCAGTTGCCAACGGTCCGCGATAGCGCCGATTTTACCCGCGTCTAACAGAGCAGCGCGCAGCTTGCGCAAGGCGGCCAGGGTTATACCTTCCTGGCACCACCCTTCAGCGACGACCACATCCCGAATAGCTTTGATGGTTCCGGAGGCGCCGATGACATGCGTCCAACCGAGTTCCTGATAGGCGAGTGTCACCGGCTCCAACTCCAGACTGACGGCTAGTTCAGCCGCTTTAAGATGATTTTCACGGAATTTGCCTTCGGAAAAATGCTCTAGCGTTAGACTGACGCAGCCAACCCCCAGGCTCTCCAAATGCAGCGTTTCGAAATGCTCGCCGATAATCAGCTCGGTGCTACCACCACCGATGTCCACGACTAACCTCTGCCCTTCCGTATGCGCGGTACTGTGAGCGACTCCCAGATAAATCAGCCGCGCCTCTTCCATTCCGCTGATAATCTCAACCGGATGCTCCAATACAGTCTCGGCCCTGGCCAGAAATTCCTGACTATTGCGCGCCTTGCGCAGGGTATTGGTGCCCACGATGCGCACCCGGGAATGAGGAATATGACGTAACCGCTGGCCAAATCGCGACAGGCAATCCAACGCACGTAGCTGAGCTTCCTCGGACAGCCAGTGGCTGTTATCCAACCCGGCGCGCAGTTGCACCATCTCGCGCAATCGATCGACAATTTGTAAATGACCGTTCACTACCCGAGCGACGATCATGTGAAAGCTATTGGAGCCGAGATCAATCGCGGCGATCAGGTCAGACACGGTATCAGACTCCGAAAACGGTGAGAAAGGTTTAAATCACCTTGGGTTAGATCAATGGGTGGAGCGGATCTGCACGGATAATACGATCCAGGCGGATCTCCAGAACCATCCCATCCTGAGTTCGGGCAAGCAGATATTCCGCATGTTCGCGGGTTGCAGATTGACCGGCAGTAGGGTTTGCAGATGGGTGGCACCGGTGGGGTCACGCCATGCAATGCGTAAATGCTGCGCATGCATTATCGTGAGTTCATATTGACTGTAAAGCCCGCAATCGATGGGAACATAATCGCTCATTCAGTAGCCCGTTGTGCCTCCCTCTCTATAATGGATTGTTTAGGTCGATGGAGAGGATATTGTTTATTCCGGTACGAAAAATTCTAGTAACTCATTGAGAAAACGCCACCCCAATGCGGTAGGTTGTATACGTTCCGGCGCAGGTTCCAATAGACCTTTGGCGCGGACTTGGCTTAGCTGAGGTTCGAGTGCTTGCAGGGACAAGCCGGTCCGTTCGCTGAATAGAGTCGCGGGGACGCCGTCTAGTAGACGTGCGGCATTGAGCATGAATTCCAAAGGTAATTCAGCGTGTTGCAAGTACCGAGTGTCGGTTATAGCGGTAGAATTATCGCCGTGGCGCAGGTAAGCCGCCGGATTCTTGGTTTTCGATAACCGGGTTATAGCACCCGTTGCTAAATCGCTGAGCTTGCCGTGCGCACCGGCACCGATGCCGAGATAGTCCCCAAAGGTCCAATAATTCAGATTATGTCGGCACCGCCGTCCCGGTCGAGCATAGGCGGAAATCTCGTATTGGCGTAGCCATTGCCAGCCAGCGCTGCTCGTCCCTGCTCTTGTATCTGCCAATCAGGTCATCGTCCGGCAGGGTGGGCGGGTATTTGTGAAACAGGGTATTGGGTTCCAGAGTTAGCTGATAATAGGAAATATGAGTCGGTTGCAGCGCGATAGCGGTGCTGACATCAGCTAAGGCTTGCTCAGGCGTCTGATTCGGCAACCCAAACATCAGGTCCACATTTAAATTATCGAAACCGGCTTGATGCGCAGTTTCAGCGGCATGCCACGCCTCTTCCCGGCTATGTATACGGCCCAACTGATGTAAATGCTCGGAATCAAAGCTTTGCACGCCGATGGACAAGCGATTAATGCCAATCGCCCTGAACTCGCGGAATTTGTCCTGCTCCACGGTGCCGGGATTCGCCTCCAGCGTCACCTCCAAATCTTCGACCGAAGTCAGTCGCGTGTTCAGTCCGCTTAGCAACCGGTCTAGTGCTTCCGCCGAAAAGAGGCTGGGTGTGCCACCGCCGATAAAAATGGATTTTATAGGCCGACCTTGAACGCCGGCTAGATCGTGATCAAGATCAGCCAACAAGGCGTCTACGTAAGCCCGTTCCGGTAGAGAATCACGCAGCGGGTGGGAGTTGAAATCACAATAAGGGCACTTCCGTACACACCAGGGGAGGTGGATATACAGCGCTAACGGGACGGCGCCGAATGCTGTTGAGGGTGCCGGTGGTTGATCGGAACAGCTGCCGTACTGTTGAACGTGCACCTCATCCAAGCTGCAGCCGATCCGCGAGCTGCGCTAATGCCATCGCGCGATGACTGAGTTGGTTTTTCCGGTTCGGATGTAATTCGGCGGCGGTTTTTCCCAACGGAGGAAGCAAAAAGATCGGATCATAGCCGAATCCCGCATCACCGAATGGCGCTTGCGCAATAAAGCCTTCCCAGGTGCCCCTACAAATTAACGGCTTGGGATCTTCGGCATGACGCAGGTAAACCAATACGCATTGAAAGCGAGCGCTTCGCTTGTGAGCCGACACACCGCGCATCGCTGCCAACAGCTTAGCGATATTATCCGCATCCGTTGCGCCGGGACCAGCATACCGCGCGGAGTAAATACCCGGTGCGCCTTGCAAGGCATCCACTTCCAAACCGGAGTCGTCGGCAATAGCAGGCAAGCCGGTATGGTGGGCCGCATTGCGGGCTTTGAGGAGGGCATTTTCTTCGAAACTCGAACCGGTTTCAGCAATTTCAGGTACCGCGAAGGTCGTTTGCGGCAGCACCTCAATATTCTGTTCCAGTAACAACGCGTTTAACTCGCGCACTTTACCCGGATTGCCGGTCGCCAACACGATTTTTGCATAAGTTTCTGCCTCGATATGCCTGCTGTTGCGTTGCCTCAATGACTCGTGCCTGTTGCCAGCCCCAACGCTTCGCGTTGCAGGTGCAACAACCGTTCGATACCGCTACGAGCCAAATCCAGCATGGCTAATAATTCTTCCTGCCGGAATGCATGGCCCTCGGCGGTGCCCTGAATCTCGACATAGGCCCCGCCGTCGTTCATTACCACGTTCATGTCGGTTTCCGCATCGGCGTCTTCCGCATAATCCAGATCCACGACGGGAATACCTTGATGGATGCCGACCGAAACAGCAGCGATTTGACCGTATAGGGGATTTTTCTTGAGATTGCGTTTACGGGCCAAACAGCGAATCGCATCCGCTAAAGCCACGAAGCCTCCGGTAATGGCCGCCGTGCGTGTGCCACCGTCAGCCTGCAATACGTCGCAGTCGATTAAAATGGTTCGTTCCCCCAGGGCGGCTAGATCGACGACCGAGCGTAAGGCGCGACCGATCAAACGTTGAATTTCCAACGTGCGCCCTCCTTGCTTGCCGCGAGCGGCCTCGCGCGCCGAACGGGTATGAGTGGCGCGGGGCAACATGCCGTATTCTGCAGTTATCCAACCGCCGCCCTTACCCTTTAGGAAAGGAGGAACCCGCTCTTCAATGCTGGCCGTACAGAGCACCCGAGTATCGCCGAACTCGACCAACACAGAGCCTTCGGCATGTTTAGTAAAATGACGCACGATGCGGATCGAGCGTAACTCATCAGGGACTCGGCCACTGGGGCGCATGCGCAATTCCTCTGTTAGCGGGTGGATGCAAGATGACATGGGTAGATGTGGGAATGGCGGAGAGGGAGGGATTCGAACCCCCGGAGGATTGCTCCTCAACGGTTTTCAAGACCGCCGCTTTCGACCGCTCAGCCACCTCTCCGACGACAAGCAGGTCATTATATTAACGAATTACCGGGCGCTTGAATATCTGATCCGAAATATTCTCCCATTCCCGGTAATGTTGCACGGCAAGATCACCGTGTTTTAGCGATTCATGGTGTCGATCTGGCGGGATCAGCTAAGCTCTCCTAAACTTGAATGAAAATCAACATCGTTTATCCGGCAACCATACTGTTTTATGGACGAAACGAGGTTAAGGTCTGGAGGTAGGTTATGCATTCACAGAGCGATCTTCATGTATCCGACGTCTATGCTTGGGCGTTGCAAAACGCTGAACTCATCCGGCAGCGCCGCTTTGCCGAAATCGATATCGATAATGTTGCCGGAGCGCTGGAGAGCGTAGGGCGTCATGAGCAGGACGCATTAGCGGAGTGCTTAACCGGTTTGCTGGCGCGTTTGTTACGTTGGCGCCACCAACTGACCCGACGTGAGAAAAGTTGGCAAACCCTGATTCAGGACCAGCGCGCGCACGTGCAGGAAATTTTTGCTAAAAATCCCAGCTTGCGCGTCGGGTTGGAAGCACTGGTGCGTGATGTCTACTCTTCGGCTCGCCAAGTGGCAGCCTGCGAGGCTAATTTGAAACTTGAGCTATTTCCACAAGACTGCCCGTTCCAAACCGAGCAGGTGCTTGACCCGAGCTATTGGCCGGGATCTCATTGAGGTCCTAAGATTTTGGCGCGCACGCTAAGGTTTATGAGATTTCAAGAATTCCTCGGTTGATTGTACCGGCATTGGTTGGCGAACAGAAAGCCCTGTGCTTCCTCACAGCCGGCTTGCTGTAAAAAGCGGTGCTGGTCCTCAGTTTCCACACCTTCGGCGATAAGCCCGATTCTCAAACTCTTGGCCATTGCGATAATCGTCCGAGTAATGGCGACATCGTCGCAGTCGTGGGGAATATCACCGATGAAGGAGCGGTCGATTTTTAAATAATCGATGGGAAAGCGTTTCAGGTAGCCGAGCGACGAATAACCCGTACCGAAATCGTCGATGGAAACGGATATCCCCATCGCTTTGATTTCCGCCAGAATCGTCCGAGTATGCTCGGGAACCTGCATGGCCATGCTTTCAGTAATTTCTATTTCCAGGGTATTGGTTGGTAGCCCGGTATCCTGCAAGGTTGTGGCGATCAGTTGCTTGAGGCTGCCTAATTTAAACTGGCGCGCGGAGATATTGACGGCGATGCGGGGTATCAGCAGACCGGCCTTGCGCCAAGCTGCGGTTTGCGCGCAGGCAGTGTTGAGTACCCAGGCACCGATGGTTTCGATCAGGCCGCTCTGCTCTGCAAGAGGAATAAACCGGCTTGGGGGGACCCAACCCATACGCGGGTGTCGCCAACGCAGCAACGCCTCCAGCCCGTAACCGTGCCGGTTGCCAATGCAAAACGGGGCTGATAATGAATCGAAAACTCCTCGTATCGCAACGCCTGGCGCAGCTGAGTCATCAGGTTCAAGGTTTCAACCGCTTGGGTGTTCATTTCCGAGGAGAAAAATTGATAGGTATTGCGTCCTTCCTGTTTTGCTTGATGTATCGCCGCGTCGGCATTTCTCAATAAGACCTCCGCGCTGGTTCCGTCACGGGGATAAACGCTCACACCCATACTGGCAGTGATAAACAGGGTTTGATTGTTCAACTCAAAAGATTCCCCAAACGCGGTGGCTAATTTACGGATTACGGCCACTGCATCTTGGTAATCCGTCAAATGATCGGCTAATACGACAAACTCATCGCCACCCAGGCGGGCTAAGGTATCGCTGGTGCGCAAAGCTTCGAGCAATCGGTCGGCTACGCCTTGGAGGAGCTGATCGCCTATGACGTGACCCAGTGAATCGTTGATAGTCTTGAAGTGATCCAGGCCAATGAAGATCAGGGCCACGCGGTGCCTATGCCGATCGGCAGCGGCGAGCATTTTCCGGCACCGATCCAACAGCAGCGTGCGATTCGGTAACCGTGTCAACGGATCGTGATGGGCCAAAAACGCCAGTTGGGCTTCGTCTTGCTTATGGCGGGAAATATCCGTGAATACCCCGACATAATGAGTAATGGTGCCGTGCTCGTCGCGTACCGCATTGATGGTCAGCACTTCAGGATAGACCCGACCGCTTTTATGGCGATTCCAGATTTCATCGCGCCACTGTCCGGTTTCACTGAGTTCCTGCCACATCCGAACATAGTACGCGTCATCGTGGCGACCGGATTGCAGGATACTCGGATTATGGCCGATGACCTCGTCAGCCGAATAGCCGGTGATCCGGGTGAACGCCCTATTCACCGATACGATTCGTCCTTGCGCATCGGTAATGGTAATGGCATCGCTGGTGTTCTCGAACGCCTTTGCGGCCAACCGCAGTTGTTCTTCGGTGTGCTTGCGTTGCGTCACATCGCGTTCGACCGATATCCAATGGGTATACCAACCGGTCTCGTCCGCTAACGGTATGATATCCATCTCCAGCCAGAATGGTTCGCCGGTCTTGGTGTAATTGAGCACCTCTTCCCGTACCGGTTGCCAGCTCTCCAGCGCGTGGCGTATCCGATCCAAGGTGGCGCGGTCGGTTTCGGGGCCTTGCAAAAAACGCGGTGACCGGCCGATTACCTCATCTGCTTGATAACCGGTCAGCCGTTCGAAGGCCGGGTTAGTAAACAGGATACGGGGATTGGGTTCATCAATGGGTTCGGCTTCGGTGATGAGCACGATGTCGTTCAGGTGCTCCACTGCCGTTTGTAGTAACACAAGCTGCTGATCCCTTATCTTGTGCTCGGTGATGTCGATATGAGCGACGACCAAGCCCCCCTCGGGCGCAGCAACGGTACAACGCGCAACAAAAACCACAGACGTTCAGTCGGCGATGCACAGAGATATTCCAGATCGAATAAGCTTTTTTCCCCATTAAGCACAGCTTGTAAGCCGGCCAAGCACGCTTTAGCATCTTGCGAGAAAGGACTGATCGATTGTTGGCAAATCTCCAGGTAATTAGCACCGACGCTTTCCAGCGCGGATTTCATACCGCCGTGCTCCTCGGCAAAGCGTCGCCACATGTCGTTGACGGTGATGATATTGCCTGCGGCATCCAATACAGCGATATGAGCGCTAAGGGAATTTAGCACGGAGAGATTAAATCGTTCGCTATCTTTTAGTGCTTTTTCGATGCGCTTACGCTCGGTAATATCATTGGATACGCCCCGGTAGCCGAGAAACCGACCTTGCCAGTCGAGAAGTGGTTTACCGCTGACGCTAACGTAGCGCAGATTCCCCGCATGATCCTGAATCGCATACTCGAAATTACGGAACACCCTACGGGCGTCAAGATCGGCCTGATGGCGTTGCCATTTATCATCTGCATCGGGTTCGGCTGACCATTGGCGGCGTTCTTTGCCGACCACACTGTCTGGCGTATGGCCGGTTTCACGATAGAAATTCTCTGACAGTTGGGTAAATCTCAGCTGTTCGTCCATTTCCCAAAACCAATCCGAAGCGACCTCGGTGAGATCGCTGAACAGTTCCCGACTCTCCCTCAGCTCGGTTTCAACGCGTTGCCGTTCGGTAATGTCGCGGGAATTGGCGATTATTGCCGCTTCTTCATCGGGTGACTCAGCATCAACCAAGCGGCAAGTCGTCTCGAACCAAAGATAATGCCCTTGCTGGTGACGGACCCGGTAGCTCACAGTGTGGGACATTCCAGGTGTTTCCCGGGATCATGCTGTGAGCGAGATGAATGGCCGATAGATCCGCCGGATGGATCAAGGAATACACGGAACGTCCAATA
>JAAUQA010000096.1 GCA_012032855.1 Candidatus Competibacteraceae bacterium | reverse complement strand
ACGCCAAAGCCAACTTCTTTCCCGCTACCGTGTTGACCGATGTCAATCACGAAATGGAAGTGATGCGCGAAGAAACCTTCGGGCCGGTGCTTGGCGTCATGAAAGTGAACGACATGGACGAAGCGGTCAGACTCGCCAATGATTCGCACTTAGGTTTGACTGGTTCGGTCTGGTCGAATAATACCCGGCAGGCGGCAGAGCTCGGTCGGCGAATCGAGGCGGGAGTGATCACGCTCAATGATCATTTACTGAGCCACGGTTTGGCGCAAACCCCTTGGGGCGGCTTCAAGGAATCCGGCATCGGTCGCTCGCACGGTCAACTCGGCTTCGATGAGATGACCGAGCCGCAAGTCGTGATCAATGAAATGCTGTATTTCTCCAAGCGTAATGTGTTCTGGCAACCCTACAGTCAGTCTGTGTATGAAGGACTGCGAGGGACCCTCGATCTGTTTTACGGCGGCAATCGGTGGAAACGCCGCTTGGTGGGTTTATGGCGCTTCACCATCCTGTCGTTGCGGATGTTCTTCGGCAATAAATAAGGGTTCTTGCTGTCATGTTTCACCTTTGCCTAGCGATAGCTGCGTTTCTGATTACCCACGTCGTACCTTCTAGTACCGGAATACGCGAGGTGCTGGTCAGTAAACTAGGCGACAAGGGTTATCTGGTGTTCTATTCAGTGCTGTCCGTGCTGACGCTGGGTTGGGTGATCATGGCGTATAGTCAAGCGCCGAAGTTTGAATACATTTGGCTACCCGGTCCGGGTTTGCGCCATTTGCCGATGTTGATCATGCCGCTGGCGTTCATCTTGCTGGCAGCAGGTTTGTTGACCAAAAACCCGACGGCTGTCGGAATGGAAAAGGTACTGGGTCAGCCCGATGCGGTACGTGGCATGTTGCGAATTACTCGTCATCCCGGGCAATGGAGCTTCGCGCTATGGGCAGCAGTGCATGTATTGGCCAATGGCGATTGGGCGTCGTTAATCCTGTTCGGCGGATTCTTTTTATTGGCAGCGGTGGGAATGGTACTGATCGACCGCAAAATGGCCCAACGCATGCCGCAAGAGTGGCAGCCGTTTGCGGCAGCCACCTCAATTATCCCCTTTGCCGCGATTGTAGCGGGCAGAAACCGGTTGGTTTTAAAGGAAATCGGCTGGCAACCGGTGATCGTCGGGTTGGTTTTATATGTGATTATGATAGGGCTGCATCGGCATCTTTTCGGTGTGCAGCCCTATTAGCCGGAGTTGCTTTCATCGCCGGCCACACAGGGCTAAGCTCTTAAGCCATTGCAGCGGCGAGATCGGCTCTGGCATCCGTTCCGGTCAATTTCAGATCAAACCGATCCTGCAAAGCGGCGAACACGCCGGGGGTGAGAAATGCGGGCGGCTTGGGCCCGATAGTGATGCCCTGTACATCCAACGCCAGCAAGCTTACAGCAATACGGTCCACGGCTTTTTGTTCAAACCAACTGACGACCAGGGTAAGCGGCAGATCATTGACACTGCAATCAAACGCATTCGCCAGCGCCAGTGCGACCTGAACGGCGCCATAAGCATCATTGCATTGGCCCATATCCAATAGTCGCGGAAAACCGAGATGATCGCCGTAGTCTTGCTGGTTTATGCGGTATTTACCGCAACCTAGAGTCAACATGAAGGAGTCGGCGGGGGTTGCTGCCGCATAGTCGGAAAAATAATTACGCCCGGGTTCCGCGCCATCGCAACCGCCGATCACGAAGAATCGGCTGATTTGGCCAGCCTTGACCGCTTGCACCAGAGTATCGGCGGCATCCAGCAGCACGGTGCGGTGAAAGCCGATCTTGAGGGTGCTTGGGGTAGACTCCGCTAACGGATTGCATTGCCGAGCTTTATCCAGCACGGGGGCGAAGTCGTTGTCCTTGAGCCGGGTTCCACCGGGCACGGCGGTATAGCGGGTAGTAAATATCCGCGCGGCATAGTCCGGCCTTGGGGTGAGTATGCAATTGGTCGTCGCTACTACCGGTCCGGGAAACTCGGGAAATTCGATCTTTTGTTTTTGCCAGGCGCCACCATAATGTCCGGCCAGATTGGGGTGATCGCGCAGTTTGGGGTACATGTGCGCGGGTAGCATTTCGCCGTGGGTATAAACCTTAATCTCGGTGCCCTCGACCTGGGCGAGCAATTGCTGAAGATCAACCAGATCGTGGCCAGTCATCAAGATTCCAGGTCCTGCTTGGGTGCCGCAGCGCACATCGGTCGGTTCCGGTTTGCCGAATTGCTCGACATGGCCGGCATCCAACAACTCCATGACGCGGAGGTTTTTTCGACCCACCTCCAGGGCGATGTCCACTAGGCTTTCCAAGTCGAAATTAACATTCGTCATGGTCGCAAACAGGGCTTCTTCCAAAAAGGCGTTCACGGATTCGTCAGTTTTGCCGAGACGTCGGGCGTGACTGGCATAAGCCGCCATTCCCTTCAGGCCGTACAAAATAAGCTCTTGAACGGATTGTACATCGGCGTTTTTGCCACAGACGCCGACGTTTGACACACAGCCAACGCCTTGAGCGGTTTGCTCGCATTGATTACAGAACATATGGACGCCTCCGAAAACAGGAACCAATCGCGCAAGTCGCGACCCTAATTCGGTCAGCAAGCCTAATTGCCTGCATCTCGAATGGCCTCTATCTTGGGTGAACTCAAGCCTGTGGCTCCTTGATTCAAATCAAGCCGCTTCCGGCGACTAGCTGATCACTCACCGCTTGCTGTACCTTTAGCTGCAACCATTTTCACAGCAAAGGCTGCTCTATGAACGCTGAAGCCATTTTGCACAATTGCAAGCTGTTTTCTCGGGTGACCGAGCCGAGCCGTTCGAATCTTTTGGATATGGCCGTGTTACAGCATTTTCCGAGCGGCACGGTGATATTTCGCCAAGGTGAGCGCTGTCCAGGGCTTTTCTTGGTGGGGTCTGGTTTGGTGCGGATTTTTGCGCTCTCAGCGCTGGGAAAACAGCAGATTTTGCATCAGATCAACCCCGGCGATACCTTCGCCGAGGTCGCTACAATCGGTCAGTTCGCTTGTCCGGCGTTTGCGGAAGCGGTGTTTGATACCGACTGTTTACTGTTGCCGTATAACCCTTTTCAGCATGCCTTACGACAAGATCATCAGCTGTGCATTGCATTGTTGGCGGATTGGCGGCGCGGGTGCATCAGTTTTTTGAATTGGTCGAGGACATTACGCTACGTGATGCGGCAGGCCGGGTCGCGCGGTTTATGCTCAATGCGGCGGATATCGACAGCGATCGGATATTATTACCGGGATTGAAAAAGGACTTGGCGAATCAGCTTAACCTCACCAGCGAAACCTTTTCGAGGACCCTACGTCGGTTGATGGATGCGGGGATATTAGCCCCGACGGAAGATCAAGGGTTACGCATCGTGTCCCGTCATCGTCTGCAACAGATTTGCGACGGGTTGTTCCCGGTTTTTGAATAGAGTTCGACGATAGCAGATAGTCGATCAGTTTAATTTCTAGCGCCCAATAAGCGCCTGCGTGTGAAGCATCATACCTTAGCGGTCGTTTGAAATGACCTGATTCAGCTAGGTGCGATGACCCTATCGCGCCAAGAAAACCCTGCGAGCACTGTCCGTATTCCCGTTTGTTCACCTATACTGAAACCGTTTATAAACAAAAGCAGGAGAGTAAATATGCAACGATTTCTCACAGCGCTGGGATTGGGCTTGTGCGTAGCCGCCGGCCCGGCCTTTGCGGCGAAAACCTTGGTTTTTTGCTCGGAAGGCAGCCCGGAGGGCTTTAATCCTCAGTTCTATACTGCCGGCACCACCTTCGATGCCACCTCCCGTTCGATTTTCGACGGCCTAGTGAAATTCGAGCGCGGTACCACCAATAGCGGACCGGGATTGGCTGAAAGTTGGGAAATATCCGAGGATGGCCTGCAATACACCTTTAAGCTGCGTAAGGGCGTTAAATTCCATACCACCAAAGACTTCACACCCAGTCGGGATTTCAACGCCGACGACGTGATTTTTTCCTTCGAGCGCCAATTGAAAGCAGATCACCCCTATCACAAAGTGTCTGGTGGCGTTTACGAATATTTCAATTCCATGAGCATGCCGGATTTACTCAAGTCCATCGAAAAGCTTGATGACTATACCGTGCGTTTCACCTTGAACCGCCCCGAAGCGCCTTTTATCGCTAATCTGGGCATGGATTTCGCTTCTATCTTTTCCGCTGAATACGCGGATCAGATGATGAAAGCGGGCACACCTGAGCAATTCGATCTTAAACCAGTGGGCACAGGGGCATTCCAACTGGTGAACTACCAAAAAGATGCGGTGATCCGCTACAAGGCCCATCCCGAGTATTGGAACGGCAAGGTACCGGTCGATACGCTGGTCTTCTCCATCACCCCGATGCTTCAGTACGCTACGCTAAGTTGAAAGCCGGCGAATGTCATGTGATGCCCTATCCGAACCCCGCCGATCTGGAAGCCATGCGCACCGACCCGGATATTAATCTGCTGGAGAAAGAAGGGCTGAACGTCGGCTATCTGGCCTTTAATACGGAGAAGAAACCTTTCACCGACAAACGAGTGCGCCAAGCACTCAGCTTGGCCATCAACAAACCGGCCATTATCGAAGCGGTGTTCCAGGGCGCGGGCAAAGTCGCCAAGAATCCCATCCCGCCGACCATTTGGTCTTATAATGAAGAGATTGAGGATTACCCCTACGATCCTGAAAAAGCAAAACAACTGCTGGCCGAAGCAGGCTTTCCCGACGGCTTCGAAACAGACATCTGGGCCATGCCGGTGCAGCGTCCCTACAACCCCAACGCCCGGCGGATGGCGGAAATGATTCAGGCGGATTGGGACAAAGTCGGCGTCAAAGCCAAGATCGTGTCCTTTGAATGGGGTGAGTATCTCAAGCGCAGCAAAGAGGGCGAACACCAGACATTGTTATTGGGTTGGACCGGCGATAATGGCGATCCCGACAATTTCCTGGCCGTGTTGCTGGGCTGCGACGGGGTGGGCAGCGCTAATCGTGCCCGCTGGTGTCACAAGCCGTTCGAGGATTTGATCCAGCAGGCCAAGCGGGTCAGCGACAAGGATGAACGGACCAATCTGTACAAGCAGGCGCAAGCGGTGTTCAAAGAAGAAGCACCGTGGGTGACTATCGCCCATTCCGTGGTATTTCAGCCGGTCCGCAAGGAAGTGGTGGATTTTCGCATCGATCCTTTCGGCGGTAATATCTTTTATGGTGTCGATCTAAACCAGTGAGCATTGCCGAGTTATCCGCTCTCCCCTTGCGGGGAGAGCGTTATCACTCACCGTTTCGCTTCCTGCCGCCCACTCATCTGGTGTGCAGACAGCCGGGCAAACCGTCATGATTGCATTCATCCTCCGCCGTCTTGGGTTATTACTGCCGACCTTTATTGGTGTGACCCTGATCGCCTTTGCCCTGATTCATCTGATTCCCGGCGATCCTATTGAACTGATGGCCGGCGAGCGCGGTATCGATCCGGCTCGACATGCCCTGTTGCGAGCCGAACTCGGTTTCGACAAACCGCTGTGGCAGCAGTATTTCTCCTACGTTTTCAATATTTTCCAGGGTGACCTGGGAAGCTCCCTGGTGACCCGAGCGCCGGTGTTACACGAATTTTTCACCCTGTTCCCGGCCACTATTGAGTTGTCTTTTTTCGTCAATGGTATTCGCCGTATGCATCGGTTTGCCGGTGGGCATTCTCGCTGCGGTTAAACGCGGCTCGGTGTTCGATCACACCGTGATGGGCGCTTCGCTGGTGGGCTATTCGATGCCTATTCTGGTGGGCCTTGTTGTTGATTCTGCTGTTCTCGGTCAACCTGGGCTGGACTCCCGTTTCCGGGCGAATATCGGTGCTGTTTTGGGTCGAACCGGTCACCGGCTTCATGCTGATCGATACCCTGCTGGCCGGGGATACCGATGCGTTTTGGTCGGCGTTACAGCATTTGATTCTGCCTGCCATCGTGCTGGGAACCATTCCCTTGGCTGTGATTGCCCGCATGACCCGCTCAGCCATGATGGAAGTGGTGCGGGAGGATTATATTCGGGTCGCCCGCGCTAAGGGCCTGTCGCCCATGCGAGTGATTGCCGTTCACGCACTGCGCAACGCGCTGATCCCAGTGGTGACCGTCATAGGCCTGCAAGTCGGCGTGTTGCTGGCGGGCGCTATTCTGACCGAAACCATTTTTGCGTGGCCGGGGGTCGGTAAGTGGCTGGTGGACTCCATCCAACGCCGGGATTATCCCTCGGTGCAGGGCGGAATTCTGCTGATCGCCAGCGTGGTGATGTTGGTCAATCTCATAGTGGATTTACTCTACGGGCTCATCAATCCACGCATTCGCCATGCCCGCTGAAACCAAGCATAAGGTGCATCATGTCTGAAACACCGGTTGTTGTAGAACAAGCGTTCGCGCCAGAAGCTCCCCCCGGTCCGCTGCGGGAGTTCTGGCAATACTTCAGCCAAAATAAAGGCGCAGTGGCGGGCCTGGGGGTCATCGTGGTGATGGTGCTGACCGCGTTGTTTGCTCCGTGGCTGGCACCTTACGATCCCCATGAACAGTTCCGCGATGCGTTACTGTCTCCCCCATTCTGGGCGGATGGCGGCTCAGCACGCTTTTTATTAGGCACCGACGATGTTGGCCGCGATATGCTGTCGCGGTTGATTTACGGCGCGCGGGTATCGTTGCTGGTGGGTTGCATCGTGGTCACGCTGTCGCTGGCCGCCGGGGTTATTTTGGGGTTGATCGCCGGCTTTTTCCGGGGGCTGGTGGAAAACCTGATCATGCGCCTGATGGATGTGATGCTGGCGTTACCTAGCCTGCTGCTGGCCATCGCCATCGTCGCCATCCTCGGTCCTAGTTTGGCCAATGCCATGGTCGCTATCGCCATCGTGGTGTTGCCCCATTATGTGCGGCTGACCCGCGCCGCCGTGATCGCCGAAACGACCCGCGATTACGTCATCGCCAGTCAGGTTGCCGGAGCCGGCCTGTTGCGCCAGATGTTCGTCAATGTGTTGCCGAACTGCATGGCGCCACTGATCGTGCAGGCAACACTTGGCTTTTCCTCGGCTATTTTGGACGCTGCCGCATTGGGATTCCTGGGTTTGGGCGCGCAACCGCCGACTCCGGAGTGGGGCACCATGTTGGCCGATGCTCGGCAATTTATTCAACGCGCTTGGTGGGTGGTGACTTTCCCCGGACTCGCCATCCTGGTCACGGTGCTGGCCTTCAATCTC
This sequence comes from Candidatus Competibacteraceae bacterium, assembly GCA_012032855.1. The sequence continues at coordinate 1,893 of JAAUQA010000096.1, read as the reverse complement.
ATGGGCGACGGTCTGCGCGACGCCCTGGACCCCCGGTTGAAACGCTAATGACGCTGCTCACAATCAACGATCTGTCGGTGCAGTTCGGCACCCGTAGCGCCCCGTTCCGTGCCGTGGACGGCGTCGAACTGAGCCTCGAACCAGGCGAAGTGGTCGGCATCGTCGGCGAATCCGGCTCCGGCAAATCGGTCATGTCGCTGGCCATCATGGGCTTGATCGACTACCCAGGTCGAGTCACTGCCGAACGCATGGTGTTTGCGGAACGGGACCTGCTGACAATGTCTGCGTCGGAGCGCCGCAAACTGCTGGGCAAAGACATCGCCATGATTTTTCAAGACCCCATGACCAGCCTTAATCCCTGTTACACGGTGGGATTCCAGATTATGGAAACCCTAAAAGTCCATGAAGGTGGCAGTCGGGCCGAATTGCGCCAGCGTGCCGTGCAGTTGCTGGAGCAAGTGGGTATCCCCGATCCTGCCAGCCGGCTGCGCGCGTTTCCGCACCAGTTATCCGGCGGCATGAGCCAGCGGGTGGTGATCGCGATGGCGATTGCCTGTAGTCCGCAATTGTTGATCGCCGATGAGCCGACCACGGCCTTGGATGTCACCATCCAGGCTCAGATCATGGACTTGCTCAAGGATCTGCAAGCCCAACGGGGCATGGCCTTGTTGCTCATTACCCACGATCTGGCGGTGGTAGCTGAAACCTGCGAACGGGTGGTGGTGATGTACGCCGGCCAGATCGTAGAAACCGGTCGTGTGGAAGAGGTGTTCAAGGTTCCCAGCCATCCTTACACAGCGGCATTGTTGAATGCGTTGCCGGAACGCAGCGAAGGTCAGCACCGGTTATCGACCATTGCCGGCGTGGTGCCAGGACAATATGATCGACCCAATGGTTGTCTGTTGAACCCGCGCTGTGAGTTCGCTACCGACCGCTGTGTGCGGGAGCAACCCCGACTGCGCTCTGTGGCAGACCGCCAAGTCCGTTGCCATACGCCGTTGGATGCGGCAGGGAGGCCGAGCCATGACTGAATTGGGTAAGCCGCTGTTAGAAGCCGCCGACCTGGCGCGCTATTACGAAGTGTCGCGGGGTTGGTTAAAAGATAAAGCAACGGTCAAGGCGCTGGATGGGGTATCGTTTACACTGTATCCGCGCAAAACGCTTGCCGTGGTGGGCGAATCCGGCTGTGGTAAATCTACCCTGGCCCGGCAACTAACCTTGATTGAGGCACCTAGCGGAGGGGTGTTGCAGCTCGAAGGCAGTGATCTGGCCAAAGCCAGCGTTCAAGAACGGAAGCGGGCCCGCCGCCATGTGCAGATCATCTTCCAAAACCCTTACGCCTCTCTGAACCCACGCAAAAAAGTCGGCGCGATTTTGCAAGAACCTCTGATCATTAATACTTCGGATAATGTCCACGAACGGGAGGAGAAAGTCCGGGCGATGATGACTACGGTTGGTCTGCGACCCGAGCATTATGGTCGCTATCCGCACATGTTTTCCGGGGGTCAGCAACAACGCATCGCCATTGCCCGCGCCCTAATGCTCAGACCGCAAGTGGTGGTGGCGGATGAGCCGGTCTCGGCCCTGGATGTTTCCATTCAGGCCCAAGTGTTGAATCTGCTGATGGATTTGCAGGAAGAGTTGGGCATGGCCTATGTGTTCATCTCCCACGATCTTAGCGTGGTGCGCCACATCGCCGATGAGGTGATGGTGATGTATTTAGGTCGGCCGGTCGAACACGGCAGCCGCGATGCTGTTTTCACACAGCCCTTGCATCCCTATACCCGTGCGCTGCTGGCCTCGATGCCCCGTTTGGATCCGTCCGCGCGCGCCGAACGCATTCCGCTGACCGGGGAATTGCCGTCGCCATTGAATCCGCCGTCCGGCTGCGCG
>JAAUQA010000562.1 GCA_012032855.1 Candidatus Competibacteraceae bacterium | reverse complement strand
ATGGATCAACTCCGCCAGCAGTCATCCACATCCCCTGTGACACCCGTGGAAACCTTAGCGATCCCCGGCGGCAAGGCCGGGGAACAGGCGTTGCAGGACCAGGATCGCGCAATTCGGCAACACCTCAAATTATTGCTGGCTACCGCCAAGTTACAGTCGGGCTTGATTGTGGCTGCACTGGGCAAGCAGCCCACAGCCGATGTATCCGCTTATGTGGCGCGGGCCGGACAGTGGATTGACAAAACGACAGATGCGTTAGCCGAGCAGCAGAAGCGATTTCACTCCCAAAGAATAGCCCAAACTTGCCCAGCAAGTGAGACAAGAAGGTACCTGTCCGGAGGGTATGCATTCGCCTGAGGGTGAACGTATTTTGAATAACCAAAACCTCTTGGGTGGGGGTAGCTGGTGGCTCGTCGATAAACCAGGCAATAAGATCTGGTATGTACAGAATAATGGGGCGGATGGCGATAACTGGGCATCTAATAATGTTCGCACCAGCGGCGTTGGTGCTATCGGCTGGTATGTTCCCTATTCAGCCAAAATCGCCCAACAATTGTGGGATGCGGAATCCAAACTATCAGGCAACCACACAGGCACACTGTCGGACTACCATCGCTACGAGGTTGCCCGAATCTTGGTAACTGCATTGGAAAAGCTGCCGGCGATGGTAGAAACCATTGAACCGCAACAACTGGCTGAATGGCTAGCTCAATCTCCACCGAGCTTTCTCAACGAACCGCCCGCTGCCCAACCTTGGCAATCCGCTGGTGCCGACAACGATCTCAAGATGGCTTGGTCACGGGCACTGATGCGGGTAATGGACGCGGCAATTCAAGCGCCATTCAACCGTGAATTGCCCGCGTTACTGGACGATGCGCGGCAGGCCATCGCGCAGGAAACCGAGCGCCAAACCCAATTGTTCACCCAGGGACAGGATTTACCGCCTGAAGCGTTACGGATCGTGCAACTTCACGCCCTGAACACAGCCAGCCAACTCTATGCAGCGACCCTGGTACAGGTACATCACGAATCCGCGCGGATGATTCAGACTTACCAGGACCTCAATAATCAAGGCAAACAAGCCGAGGCAGACCAATGCGCATTGGACTACCAGGCCCGGCAGTTAGGATACGCCGGAGTGGCTCATCACTTTCACGAGCAAGCCGCGTTGCATGGCCGTCTGTTAACCGAAGCCACAAGCACCGTTCCGGTAGCGGCACCACCATCGTCCCAACAGCCGCATGACTCAAACGCTATAAGCCCTAGCTACTGAGTTGGGAGTTGCCCCAATGCCAAACACCCCTGCTTTCCTCATCGCCGATATGCTGGGTGCGCTGGATACTCTAGCGCGGATATTGAACGATATGGGTTTCCCCGACAATTATCTTGACCACCTCACGGAGCCGGATGCCCTGGATTGGCTGCCGCCGGCCCTAAAAGTCACCGCCGCCCTGTATTTGAACACGTTACCCGGCTATCGGCAGGGTGACCCGCACCGCGCTGGGGACCAACACGACTTGCGGCTTGCCTTGTGGTGTGGCGATGCGCAGGTTATTGATGAGGATGATTTCGCTGCGTTGGGTCTATCCGCCGATGCGGGCGAGGATGCGGTCGTTGAGTAGCGTATCGCTCTACGAGCACCAACGCGCTGTGCTGGATGCGATGCACGCCGCTGGCTGTGCGCCGGTCAAACCCGAGGTCATCGTCTTCGATGGCGTCCTACATCGTTTTCAAGTGGAGGGGGACAAGAAAGGCAGCCGCAACGGGTGGCTGGTTCTGTACGGCGACGATCTCCCCGCCGGCAAGTTCGGATCTTGGAAAACGGGCGTCTCGGTAGCCTGGTGCGCAACAGCGGTTCAGGAACTGACGCCTGCTCAACGGCGCGAGCGGGAGCGAGAAATTGCCAAAGCTCAGGCACGTCGGCGACGTGAGGAGCTGGCGCGGCAGGCCCGAGCACAAGCACGCGCGAATCGGTTATGGCGGAGAGCCAATCCAACAGTGGATTTCCGCCATCCCTATCTGGTAAGAAAACAGGTACCGGCGATTGGCCTGCGCCAGTTGGGAGACAACCTGCTGGTGCCGATACGCGACCCCGCTGGAACGTTGTACGCCTTGCAGTTTATCAACCCCCAGGGCGGCAAGCGGTTTCTCAAACACAGCGCCATCGAGGGCCATTATCACACGTTGGGTAATCCCAACGGGGCTGATACGCTCTTGCTGTGCGAAGGCTATGCTACCGGGGTGAGTCTGCACCGCATCACACACCTACCCGTGGTTATTGCTTTCAATGCCGGTAACCTGTTACCGGTGGCACAAACGCTGCGTCAGCATTTTCCACAGTCCCGGCTGGTGATCGCCGCCGACGATGATCGGCTGACCACCGGTAATCCCGGTAGAACCTTTGCCGAGGACGCGGCTAGGGCGGTCAACGGCGCGGTGATGCTGCCTGATTTCACCGGGCTGGATACGCGCACCGATCCCACCGATTTCAATGATTTGCAGGTGTTGGGCGGGTTGCCCCGCCTTAGAGTGCAGCTTGTGCGAGCTTGCAAAGCACGCCGGTTATCCCGGCCCCTGTGGAATTCGCTAGCGGTCCCCCCACCGCGTTTCGCCCGTCCTACGTCCAAGACCAAATCAATGAGTAAACCCGCCCGACAGCGCAAATCAACAGCTCGCCCGCGCGCTAATCTGTATCAAGACGTTACGGACCGTATTATCGCCATGATCGAACAGGGCACAGCGCCCTGGCAGCAGCGCTGGGATCAAGTACGGCACCCTAACGCACCGGCACTGCCCGTGAATGCCGTGACCGGTAAACCGTACCACGGCATCAATGTGCTGTTGTTGCTGGCTAGCAGCTTCCCTTTGGATGATCCGCGCTGGTGCGGTTTCCAGCAAGCCAAATCGCAGGGCTGGCAAGTGAAAGCGGGCGAACGTGGGACGACGATTGTGTTCTACAAGCGCCTGGAGATCGCCGATAACGCCGATGATTCAGCGCCTCATGCTGTGTTGGATGAGGATGGCCAGGCGGTAAAATTCATTCCGGTACTGCGTAAGCATACGGTATT
>JAAUQA010000561.1 GCA_012032855.1 Candidatus Competibacteraceae bacterium | reverse complement strand
GGAGCGCGGGCGAGGTGTCGCCGATCTCGTCGAGAAAGATCGTTCCCTGATGCGCCTCTTCGAAGAGCGCGTTTATCGCCGACAGCGCCCGTAAACGAGCCCTTCTGATGGCCGAAGAGCTCCGATTCGAGCAGCGTCTCGGTGAGCGCTCCACAGTTGACCGGAAGGAAGTCGTGCGACGCGCGGTTGCTGTGCGCGTGGATGGCTTGGGCGACCAAATCCTTGCCGGTACCGCTTTGTCCTCGAATCAGGACACTGGCGCGAGAAGGGGCTACGCGGTCGATCAATTTATAGATCTCCAACATCACCGGCGCGTTACCGACCAACAGTTCAAAGGTTGGCTGCCGACCGTCGCTCTGTTGAACCGGCGTTGCGTTCGTCAGCGCTTCTTGCAGAGTCTTAATGCTGGCCAGCAGTCGCTTAGGCTCAATCGGCTTCACTAAAAATCGCTGACCCTGGCGCGCAGCGAATCAATGGCAACATCAACAGTCGGGTGTGCAGTCATCACCACAATCCGTGTTTTATCCGGATTGGCAATTTCAATCAGTTCAAGGCCGCTGCCGTCGGGCAACATCACATCCAACAATAAAACCGCCGGGGTAACTGCGGCTAAAATTCGCTTGGCTTCGGCAAGGGTCTGCGCCGTGAGTGCCTGAAAACCCTGAGTTTCAAGCAGTTCGGCGGTTGCCAGGGCAAACGCCGCATCGTCATCGACGATCAATAATTGAGTCATCTGCGGTCTATTTCTTACTGGTTGCGCAATCTCTTAAAAGTCGCAGTTGCAACTTATTATACCGATGATCCTGCCATCATCCTGCCCTTTCGCAGGCTGCACCATTCGTTGTCAAAACACACTGCAATATCTGGTGGTCCGCATTTTGCTCAAAAACTCCTATTTAAACCGTTCAGGAAAGAATAAATGGCTAAAAAAACTGCTCAACAGCTTCAAACGGACTTCGACAAACCGGTTTCGCTGTTACAGCCGGACCATAATTGCTGGCGTTTTGCTCATGCGCAAAAAGCAAATTTTTGATTGACGGTGCCGATTACTTCGCCGTCTTGCACTGCGCGCTTGAGCAAGCTCAACAGGCTGTCTACATCATCGGATGGGACATTGACAGTCGAATCGCTTTGGTTCGCGATGAGACCGCATCCCCATCCTTACCCAGTCCATTGGGTGATTTCCTAGATGCGCTAGTTAAACGACGACCTGAGCTACATATTTACATCTTGATTTGGGACTTCGCAATGATCTACGCCTTCGAGCGTGAACCGTTGCCGCTATACAAACTGCAATGGCGCACCCATCAGCGCGTGCATTTCATTATGGATGACCGGCATCCCTTCGGCGCTTGCCACCACCAAAAAATTGTCGTCATTGATGATGCTCTGGCATTTATCGGCGGCCTTGATCTCACCCGAGGGCGCTGGGATACTTCGGAACACCGCCCCGATCACCCGCAACGCGTCAATCCTGACGGCGAGCAACATGCACCGTTTCATGATTTGGAATTGATGGTTGATGGTGAAGCTGCGGTTAGCTTGGGCAATTTGGCTCGCAACCGCTGGCAGCGCGCGACAGGTCAACGTCTGAAACCGCCTAAGTTACCCGCTGAAGATCGTTGGCCGACCTCTATAGCTCCGGCTATGTGTGATGTGGATATCGCCATCGTCCGGACCCAAGCCGAATATGACGGTCAAGCGGGAATTCGCGAAATTGAACGTCTCTATCTAGACGCTATCGCGGCGGCTCAACGTTATATTTACATTGAAAATCAATATCTTTCTGCCAATTCTATCTGTAACGCATTGGCTAATCGGTTAGGTGAGGAACAGGGTCCGGAGGTCGTCATTGTCTTACCGTTGCAAAGCAGCGGTTGGTTAGAACAAGCCACGATGGACATGTTACGCACCCGGCAAATGAGAACTTTGCGTGACGCGGATCGTTTTAATCGCTTGTTGATTTGCTACCCGAACAGTTCCGGCCTGGGCAATGAACAGTGCATTATCGTTCATGCCAAGCTGATGATTGTGGACGATCAACTACTCCGTTTGGGATCCGCCAATCTGAGTAATCGTTCCATGGGCTTGGATACGGAATGCGACGTGGCTATCGAAGCCGGTGATCGTGAAGACATTAAACAGGCCATCGTTGGTTTACGTAATCGTCTGCTGGCTGAGCACCTAGGGTCCGAACCGGATACGGTAGCCGAAACCATCGCCGCGCACGATTCGCTTATTGCTGCTGTGGATGAACTGGGGCGGGGCGAGCGCACCCTACGTGAATTTCAATCCAGTGCGCTGCCAACGTTGGAGACCATGCTGCCCGATTCCACCCTGATTGATCCTGAAAAGCCCCTTGAATTGTCGGCCTTTACCGCGCAAATGGTGCCCGACGACGAACCGCGATCACAACAGGAAAGCAAGAAATTCGCAATACTGAAAAGCGCTGCAGCGCTCACCTTTTTTGTATTGCTGGCGGCAATCTGGCGTTTCACCCCCGTCGGTGAATGGCTGAATGAAGATACCCTGGCGCAGTGGGGGGATAGCGTGAGAGGCAGTCCTTTGGCGCCGCTAGTCGCCTTGACTGCCTTTCTGCTTGCCAGCGTGACGGCTTTTCCCATAACAGTTCTATTAGTTGTGGCGGCCTTAGTGTTCGGTCCGGTGCATGGCTTTGTTTATGGGTTATTGGGTTGCGCCAGCGGTGCTGCATTGACTTACGGTATCGGTTACCGGTTGGGACGCAATACAGTCCGTAAACTGAGCGACTCCCGTCTGAACAAGCTTAGCCGACAGCTAGCCAAACGCGGGATTCTGGCCGTGATGGTGGTGCGCAATATCCCAGTAGCGCCGTTTACCGTAACCAACATGGTGGCCGGAGCCACCCATGTTAAGTTCAGGGATTACATGATCGGTACTGTCCTGGGTATGGGGCCGGGCATCCTGGGCCTTACCGTATTCGCCGACAGTGTGGCGCGGGCGGTACGCAATCCCGCCCCTTCCACGTTAGCCTGGGTAGCCGCCATTGTCATTGTGTTTGGTTTAGGGACGTTCGCCATTCGGCATTGG
>JAAUQA010000095.1 GCA_012032855.1 Candidatus Competibacteraceae bacterium | reverse complement strand
TTCCGTTGCGGGCGGTGGGGAAGTGGTTTACCTTTCCGCAAACGGCCCCTTCCACAGTGACAAAGCTGGGACAGAACCCGTTCAAGCAGGAATAATCCTTGTTGCAGGCTGATTGGTCGATGGCGCGCTTGCGACCAAATTCGGTTTCTACCGGCACTACCGCCAAGCAATTGGATTGCGCACTGCAATCGCCGCAACCCTCGCAGACCCGGTCGTTGATCAACACTCGCTTGGCGGGATCGGGATAGCGACCGCGTTTGCGCCGCCGCCGTTTCTCAGCAGCACAGGTCTGATCATAAATCAACGCCGATACGCCCCGATAATCGCGCAATTCTCGTTGCACTGCATCCAGTTCATCGCGGTGATGAACCGGGACGGCGGGAGCAAACTCAGTTTTATTGTGATACTTATTCGGCTCGTCGGTCACCACCACGATGCGACCAACCCCTTCCGCCTCTAATTGCCGGGTGAGCGACGCTACATCCAGCGGCCCGTCCACGGGCTGCCCGCCGGTCATCGCCACCGCATCGTTATAGAGAATCTTATAGGTGATGTTGACCTTGGCAGCCACCGCCGCGCGGATCGCCAGCAATCCTGAGTGGAAATAGGTGCCGTCCCCCAGATTGGCGAACACGTGCGGGGTTTGGGTAAATGGCGCTTGTCCGATCCAGGGTACGCCCTCACCACCCATCTGGCTGAAGGTCTGGGTGGTCTTCGGACTGAGCCAAGTCGCCATATAATGACAACCGATCCCTGCTAGGGCTCGACTGCCTTCGGGAACCTTGGTGGAAGTGTTGTGCGGACAACCGGGACAATAATGCGGTACCCGCTGCAAGGCTAGGCGCGGTTTAGCCAGTGCCTGTTCCTTGGCGTCCAGAAAGGCCAACCGGGTTTGGATTTTTTTCGAAGTGTGGAACCGCGCGATGCGCTCGGCGATGACTCGGGCGATGCGCGCCGGAGTCAGATCACTGGCTGCTGGCAATAACCAATCCCCATGCGGCAATGCCCACTCGCCTTTCTCGTCGAATTTGCCGATTACCCGTGGGCGCACGTCCTCGCGCCAGTTGTATAACTCTTCCTTGAGTTGGTATTCCAGCAGCTGACGCTTTCCTCGACGACCAGGATCTCCTCCAGATTCTCGGCGAAATGGCGCACGCCCTCGGCTTCCAGCGGCCAAACCATACCGATTTTGTAGAGTCGGATACCAATCTCAGCGGCCAATTGTTCGTTGATGCCCAGGTCGTCCAATGCTTGGCGAACGTCTAAGTAGGATTTGCCGGAAGTAATGATTCCCAGGCGGGGGCCGGGGGCTGTCGATCACGATTTGGTTGAGTCGGTTGGCCCGGCAGTAGGCGAGCGCGGCATACAACTTATAGTGCAGCAGGCGTTCTTCCTGAACCAGTGGTGGATCGGGCCAACGGATATTGAGACCGCCGGGCGGGAGTTCCAAATCGCTCGGCAGAACGATAGACACTCGTTCCAGCGACACATCGACCGATGCCGAACTTTCCACCGTATCGGCGATGGCCTTAAAGGCGACCCAGCAGCCGGAAAACCGCGACAGCGCCCAGCCGTGTAAGCCGTAATCAAGATATTCCTGCACCCCGGAAGGCACCAGCACCGGCATCATCACAGACTTGAACACATGATCGGTTTGATGAGGCAGGGAGGAGGATTTAGCGGCGTGATCATCACCGGCAACCACCAACACCCCGCCGTGGGGTGAAGTGCCGGCGGCATTGGCATGCCGAAAGACATCGCCGCAGCGGTCCACGCCCGGTCCTTTGCCGTACCACAAGGCGAACACCCCATCGTACTTGGCGCCCGGGAACAGATTGACCTGTTGGGTTCCCCACACTGCGGTGGCGGCCAAATCTTCATTCACGCCGGGTTGGAAATGCACCTGATGACTTTCAAGATGCTGCCTAGTCTGCCATAGGGTTTTATCCAGACCGCCCAACGGTGAACCGCGATAACCCGAAACAAATCCGGCCGTATTCAATCCCTGAGCCAGATCGCGCTGACGTTGCATCATGGGCAACCGCACCAGTGCTTGGATACCGCTCATATAGACGCGTCCGTTCTCAAGGGTATATTTGTCGTCAAGATCAGCTGTGGATGTTGCCATTAGCGTGCCTTCGAAGAGGAGTTAGGGTTTTAGCTTGCCTAGCCGAATCTATAGCCGATAATTCAACGTATGACTAGATTAGACTGATTGGAGATACCCCGATGAAGCGTAGACTGTTTCTTACTCTCGCAGCCGTTACCGGCGGCGGCGCCTTTGCACCCTTATTGATGCCCCGTGGACAAACCTGGGCAGTGAATAGCGAACCTGATCTGGACGCCATTGTTCAGGGTTGGCGGTCTTTATTGCCGGAGAATGCCGAGGTAGCGCTGTCTACTGAATCAGTGACTAAACCTGAAGCTGAATGGCGCAAGCAACTCAGTCCAGATGCGTATAAGGTTTTGTTTCAAGAGGACACTGAAAGGCCTTTCTCTAGTCCCTTGAATGACGAAAAGCGTCCCGGCGTCTTCGTCTGCGCAGCCTGTCGTTTACCGCTATTCAGCTCGGCGATGAAATACGACAGCGGCACGGGTTGGCCAAGTTTCTTTACCATATTCCCGAGCACCTTGGCACCAAAACCGATTTCAAACTGGTTTGGCCGCGCACGGAATACCACTGCGTGAAATGTGGTGGACATCACGGCCACGTTTTCGAAGACGGCCCCCAACCGACTGGCAACGCTGGTGCAATAACGGTGTCGCGTTGGACTTTATACCGGCCTAAGCCTCGCCGTATTCTGGCACTCTCAGCGCGACCACCAAGTCATGAAGGAACCGACGGACCTCCCTAACCAGCGCGGCTGATGTTTCGCCCAGGAAGTGATTGCTTTATTGATCAGTCCGCTTACATGCACCGGTTCGCCGCGCAGACAGGCAGCATAACCCTCTCGTGCCACATTGACCGGATCACTGATTAGAAAATCCGGTATTGGCGTGCCGTGTCCGCTCGTGGCGGATTCGATGTCCAGCATCGTGGTGGCGGTGAAGCCGGGACACAACGCCGTGACGGACACTCCTGTGCCGCGTAGCTCCACCGCCAAGGATTCCGTCAAGGACAGCACATAAGCTTTGGTCGCCGCGTAGACGCTCAGCGTCGGCACTGGCTGAAACGCGCTGATGGACGCCACATTCAAGATACGCCCCTGGCCGCGCTCCACCATCGGCACTAAAAAGCGGTGAGTCAGTTGGGTCAGCGCGATCACGTTCAATTGCAACAATTGCAGGTGATTATCCAGAGCGATATCTTTGAAATGACCGTGAAAATTGACCCCGGCATTGTTGACCAGAATATCCACGTCAATATTTTGTTGCTGCAAGGTCTCGAACAAGGTCTGCGGCGTGTGGGGTTCGGTTAAATCGGCGGGGATGACGGTAACCTGAACACCCTGCTCGTTGCGCAGCTCTTCAGCCAAAGTTTCCAGTCGATTTTGGCTCCTTGCAACCAGAACCAGATCGTGTTTTTTGGCTGCGAAGACCTTGGCCAATTCCAGACCGATACCGGTCGATGCCCCGGTGATGAGCGCGGTGGATTGCAGTTTGGATGACGACGGCATGGGGGTTCCTATGGTTGGTTTGTGCCGCCGAATTGTGCCCGGATTCCAGGTCAATTTCATCCCAAAACGATAGGCGAATTTTTCACCAATTGTTCAAGTTACAGTTAGGTTTAAGTTTTTTTACCGGGAAGGGCAAGTTATCCACAGCTTCTGTGGATAACTTGGAAAAAACCGGCATGATTACCGGTGAACAACCCCCGCCAGCAGCGCGGCTCAAGCGGCATTAGGGGCGCAAGTCCAGCCATACCAGCAGCCAGGGGACGATCACCGATGTGGCCACCGCCGAAAGCGCCATAGCGAGCCCCGAGAAAGCCCCCCATTTCCCAGCTGACCTGGAACGCTCGCGCTGTACCGATGCCATGAGAGGTAACCCCCATCGCGATACCCCTTACGCTATCATCGCGGATGCGCAACAAGTCGAACAAATGAGTGCCCAACCCCGCACCGATAATGCCGGTAAAATCACGAATGCCGCCGTCAACGAGGGTACGCCGCCGATTTTCTCCGTAATGCCCATGGCGACCGGCGCTGTCACGGATTTCGGAGCCAAGGAAAGTATTGTTTTCAAGCTTCCTCCCAGACTCCAGGCTAAACCAATTGCGCTTAACGTCGCAGTGGTCGCCCCAACCACGATGGCCACCAGAATGGGCAACCACAGTCGACGCAGTTTATCCAGTTGTCGATACAAGGGAATCGCCAGCGCCACGGTAGCCGGTCCGAGCAGAAAGTGGATGAACTGCGCGCCTTCGAAATACACGTCGTAAGGCGTTTTAGTCAGCCAGAGAAAGGCGATCAAGAGGACGATGGCGACCAACACCGGATTGGCCAACGGATTGGAACCGACCGCAAGGAACAAGCGTTGGGCAATAACAAAGGCAAGTAGTGTAATCGTGAGCGCTTGCAGCGGCGAAGCGGACAAGTAGACCCACAGGCCGAATAAATCATTTCCCGTCATAGGCGGATGGCTTCCTGAATAAGATCATCATCACTTTCATAATCAGCGCGGTCACTGCGAGGGTGATAACCGCGCTGAGCAACAGGGCAACTGCGATAGGCATCCACTCCTTGCCAACATGCTGCCAGTGCAACATCACCCCAACTCCGGCCGGCACAAAGAAAAGCGCTAGATGATTGAGCAAAGCCGAGGAGGCCTGATCCAAGGACGCCGGGATATGACCGCGAATCAGCAAAATGCCGAACAGCAGTAACATCCCGATAACCGGACCGGGAATCAGCAAATCGAATAGCAAAACCAACGCCTCGCCGAGCAGCTGACACATTAGGATGAGCATCATCCCTAGCACTATTCCCATCAGATGGATCTCCTGGATTTCAAGCGTGTACTTGACACTAACAAAGGCCAGGAGCATAGAACATAACGAGTGGATATGGAAAGGAAGATGGACTGCACGATTGATAAATAAAGGGATTCAGCTGATCATGAGCATTGGGCAACATTGAGAGAAGCTCTTGCAGTTGAACGATGATGGTTACAGAATTATCGAAGGTATGCTATCGCTGGATGAGCTAGCAGTTTTTGATCAAGTAACTGATCAACTCACTGGCAAGGACTCTAGTGAAAAACGTCGTGTCATTCAAATTGTGTATGGTCCGCCAGCGCTTCCAGAGCCATTTCGATGGTATGACTTTGTTGTCCAATAAGGCGTCCCAGCGGGCGTTTGACCTTAGCGTTATGTGTCATAGAAAGCGTTATGAGAAGGGGTCAAGGAGAAGAGGAAAAGAGGTTTCAGGGTTCTCAATTCTGGGTATTTGGGGATTCTGCGAATAAACCCATTTCTATTTATACAAATCATGTGGTTAGGGTCGATTCTTCCCAAGAGCGTCCTGCTTGGATCATAAACGCAGATTGAAACCCCTGTATACGCCATATTAACAAATATCAAAATGAAGATTTTTTACCCCTTTTTCTTTTGTTTATTAAGTAAATATGTTGAGCGATTTTCGATACCGTCTGGACCCTTGCAAAAGGAATTACAATTGTTAACACAAATGAGTTTTGTCAAGCATCCCGTGGATTCGAACTAGGCGTTTCATGAGAGAACACCATGCAGAGATACTAGTGGAGATCAGCCGAGCCACCGAAGCTGACCTTGACGGCATCCTTGAACTTCAGACAGCAAATCAGCCCGAGAATGGAGGTAGTTTATCGGCCAAACTACCTCGATCACGAATCGTCACCATGATGACCGACATGCCGCTTATTGTCGCGCGCTGCAACGGTCGCATCACTGGCTTTCTGATGACAAGCTCACGGGCAATGAATGCCGATGTTCCGATTATCGGTGCAATGCTGGCTGCCTATCCCGGTACAGACGATGCTTACGTTTATGGCCCAATCTGCGTTGCTGCACAAGAGCGCGGCAAGGGATTAGCACAGGCTATGTTCACAGTGTTGCGGCGCTTAGAGCCAAGACGCGAGGGCATCCTATTCGTCCGACAAGATAACCTGGCATCCCTACGCGCTCACGAAAAAATGGGAATGCATGAAGTCGTCTGTTTCGAATTTAATGAGGTAGACCATATCATCTTTTCCTATTTCGGATAACGCGCAATTGTGTAGAAGGCAACTTGACGCTCTCTCACCCCGTAAATCTCGTCAATAAAATTTGTAATTACAGCGAGTCTTACCCATGTTATTATCGGTGAAGAGACCGCACGCGAAATTCATTGGCTAAGGAATTAACATGATCAAACAAGCAATAACGGATCAAGACATAGAAGATTGCTTCGATGTGATGGTCGAATTACGTCCTCATTTAGAAAGGGACGAGTTTCTAGCTACTGTCAGAAGCATGGAGAAAGAAGGATATAAGCTTGCACTTATTAAGGCTAATGATGAAGTTGTCGCCGTTGCAGGTTATCGCCTATACACCAATCTATTCATGGGGAAAAATCTTTATATTGATGATCTTGTTACATCTGACAAGTTTCGTTCCAAAGGTTTCGGCGCAGAATTATTACACTGGTTACGAGAAGAGGCGACTCGCTCGGGTTGTAACTTCTACCATCTCGACTCAGGTACTCATCGCGGTAAAGCGCATAAATTCTATTTTCAGCATGGATTCACCATTGCCAGTTATCACTTTAGCGAAAAGCTTACTGAATCATGATCGAAAATATTACCCACTCAGCACAAAGTGTCCTTAAATTCGTATATGTTCCATGGAGCAATAAAGTGTTGTCAGTCCCGTGACATTGACTAATACTGCGGCGCTTTTTGGTGCGATGGTGGTTCTTGCTGCAGTACCAAGCGTTAGTGTTTTGGCAGTATCGGCTAGGTCGGCTTCATTTGGCTTCGTCCAAGGCGCGTTTACCGCCTTAGGAATCGTAGTCGGGGATTTGTTGTTCATCATGCTGGCTATATTTGGTCTTGCGCTTCTGGTTGAAGCGATGGGCAACTTTTTCTTCTTGGTTAAGTACCTCGGCGGTGCTTATCTGATCTGGATGGGCATTGCCATGTGGCAAGCAAGACCGACAGAAGTCGCCCACACACAGGCCTCTTCTATACGATCCAGCTTCATGTCGGGTTTACTCATTACTTTGGGGGATCAGAAAGCAGTTTTATTCTATCTGGGCTTTTTGCCCGCTTTCCTTGATTTGCACGCAATGTCATACCTCGACATCGGGATCGCTTCTGCAGTCACTATCCTAGCGGTTGGTGGGGTGAAACTCGCTATAGCATATGCGGCCGATAGGGCAGGTACATTCTTTGGAGTTAAAGCAGGAGCCAAAATGACCATTGCAGCGGCCTGTGTCATGATTTCCGTAGGCGTCTTTGTCATCATCAGAGCATAGATTGCTGGGGCTAACCCATAATGTAACTCGCTGAGGCCTAAGTGTAGTTCTTCTCTATCTCACTTTGCATGAACAATAACATACGATCATGAGAAAATTTATTGTAGCTATTTCGTCATTACTACTGACCGGCTGTATGGGATACCCTGAGACAGTAACACCGGTCAAAGATTTTGAGCTCGAAAGATACTTGGGTAAATGGTATGAGATTGCTCGACTAGATCATTCTTTCGAACGTGGCTTAGAAAAAGTAACCGCTGAATATTCACTTCGTGAGGATGGCGGTGTACGGGTTCTGAATCGGGGTTTCTCAGTTGAAGATAATGAATGGAATGAAGCGGAAGGCAAAGCCTATTTTGCCCGTGCAGCAGATGAAGGGTATTTGAAGGTTTCTTTTTTCGGCCCATTTTATGGTTCTTATGTTATTTTCGAGCTAGACAAAGATAATTACCAATACGCCTTCATTTCTGGACCGAATCAGTCTTATCTTTGGTTTTTATCAAGAACCCCGACTGTTAGCGAAGAATTGACCAATAGATTTGTCGCGGCAGCGAAAAAACGTGGTTTTCCCAGCCAGGAACTAATCTTCGTTAATCATTCGGATCAGTGAAGATTTGCGCCATGTCGTTCTTTCATTGGCAGCTAGTCACTAACGCTGAGTAGCCTTAACGATGAACTTGCGTTCAGCAACCACGGCAGACCTCGAACTGCTGCGACATTGGGATGAACAGCCTCATGTCATCGCTTCCGATCCCGACGATGACTGGGCTTGGGAAGTCGAATTGGACCGCGACCCGGATTGGCGAGAGCAACTGGTCGCTGAAATCGACGGATGCCCCATTGGATTTATTCAAATCATTGATCCATTACTTGAGGAAAGCCACTATTGGGGAGATGTCCCTGCCGGACTTCGTGCGATAGATATCTGGATCGGCGCAGAGGCAAATCTCAGCAAAGGCTACGGAACCACGATGATGCGGCTTGCCATTGCCCGCTGTTTCGCCGATCCTGAGGTGACCCACGTGCTCATTGATCCGTTGGCGAGTAACACCCGTGCGCATCGCTTCTATGAACGGCTGGGCTTCAAATTTCTCGAACGCCGATATTTTGGTGACCAAGCGTGTTTTGTGTACCGGCTTAGCCGGGCAGACTGTTGCCTACCAACCCAACAAGCGGAGAAACCACGATGAAGACACTCGCATACGCTAACGGCGATCAAATGCCTATGCTGGGTTTGGGAACCTGGAAGTCAGCACCTGGCAACGTTTACCATGCGGTTAAAGAGGGCTTGCGCCTCGGTTATCGGCATATAGATTGCGCGCCCGCCTACGACAACGAAGCTGAAATCGGTCGAGCGTTTTCCGAATCCTTCCAGGCGGGCATCGTTACCCGTAGTCAATTATGGATCACGTCGAAACTATGGAGTAACGCCCATGCACCCGAGGACGTGCAACCTGCCTTAGAAAAGACCCTTGCCGACCTGCAACTGGATTATCTTGATCTTTATCTGATGCATTGGCCGGTCGCATTTAAGAACAGCGTTTCCTTTCCCAAAACCGCTGCAGACCTAATCGCACTCGACGACTTACCGGTATCGCAGACTTGGGACGCCATGCAAGCGTTGGTTGACAAGGGACTGTGCCGACATATTGGTGTCTGTAATTTCAGTATCGCTAAGTTGCGAACTTTAGTTGACGAAGCGCGGCTAAAACCGGAAATGAACCAGATCGAACTCCATCCCTACTTGCAACAGCCCGCGATGCTGGAGTTCTGCCACGAGCAGGTTGTTCATTTGACCGCCTACTCGCCAT
>JAAUQA010000560.1 GCA_012032855.1 Candidatus Competibacteraceae bacterium | reverse complement strand
AATCAAGCTAGAACAAAAAAGCACTCAATCCAATAACGGCTAAACCGGTGGCGATACGTCTCAAACCATCGGTTTACAAGGGGTAAATCATGTCCAATCAGTCAAGTTTTCGTATTGCAGTAGTCCCTGGCGATGGCATCGGCCAAGAGATCATGGGCGCATGTATTGAGGTGCTCGATGCCCTGCAACAGCGTAATAGCGGATTTCGTCTGGTTTATGAGCATTTCGAAATGGGTGCTGAGCTATACCAGCGTACTGGCGTTGATATGCGCGGGGAGGATTTAGACGCAATTGGCAAAGCAGATGCCATTTTACTCGGAGCCATCGGGATACCCGGCATCCGCTTAGCTGATGGGACTGAAATCTCGCCCCATCTTCGGGTGCGGGACACGTTCAAGCTGGTATCGGGGGTCAGACCGATCAAAGCCTATCCCGAACGCGCCACGCCGATTGCTGGATGAACGGGCCAAGGATATTGACCTCATCGTCTTGCGCGAATCGACTGAGGGTTTGTTCTATACCCACGGTCGCGGCGAGATTATTGACGATCAAGAAGCAAGAGAAACACTGCGGCTTACTCGTCCGGTCTGCGAGGAACTGTTCGATTATGCCTTTAAGCTAGCGCGCCAGCGTAAGGAACGAGGTGGACTAGGCCGGGTAACCTGTGTTGACAAAGCCAATGTGTTTCGCGCCTTCGCCTTCTTCCGCAAAATCTTTGATGAACGAGCCGCACTCAATCCGGATATCGAGGTGAGTTACAACTATGTCGATGCTCAGGCGTTGGATATGATCCGTCGGCCCTGGGAATTCGATGTATTAGTGATGGAAAACATGTTCGGCGACATCATCTCGGATCTCGGCGGCGGGTTGGTGGGCGGCATGGGCATGGCACCCTGCGGGGAAATCGGCCAGCACCACGCCATGTTCCAACCGGCCCACGGCAGTGCGCCCGATATCATGGGGCAGGACAAAGCGAATCCGAGCGCAATGTTTCTCTCGGCTGCCATGATGCTGGACTGGCTTGGAGATCGGCGTGGCGTACCCGCTGCCCAGGACGCTGCCATGCTATTGAATGCTGCCATCCATGAAGGGTTCGAGTCCAAAATGTTAAGACCGATGGAGTTCGGTGGCGATCAGAGCATGACCAGCTACACCCGCTCGCTACTGGAGATACTGAATCGTGGCAACGAGGCATAAGGAGGCGGTTATGACACTACTGTTAGGTTGTATCGCCGACGATTTCACCGGCGCGACAGATCTGGCCAACACATTAGTGAAGGCCGGTATGCGGACAGTTCAGGTGATTGGTGTTCCAGAGGAAGGTTTCTCCTGCGCAAATGCCGATGCCATTGTGGTTGCGTTGAAATCACGCACCGCACCGGTAGATATAGCCATTGCTGATTCGGTGGCGGCGCTGAACTGGTTGCAAGAGCAAGGGGCCAAGCAGTTTTTCTTCAAATACTGTTCTACGTTCGATTCTACCGACCAAGGCAATATCGGTCCGGTGGCCGAGGCGTTAATGGCAACGTTAGATGCTGACTTCACTATTGCGTGCCCAGCCTTTCCAGAGAATGGTCGCAGTATTTATCAGGGCCATCTGTTTGTCGGAGATCGACTGCTGTCTGAGTCGAGCATGAAAGATCATCCCCTAACGCCCATGACCGACGCCGATCTGGTTAGGGTATTAGGCCGTCAGACAAGCGCACCAGTCGGTTTGATACCTTGGTCAGTGGTTCGTCTGGGCAGCGATGCAATCAAACGTGAGATAGGAAAGCTGAAAGACGCGGGCGTGCGCCATGCCATCGTCGATGCCATCACGGACGATGATCTATTAGAGATCGGGGAAGGCTGCGCTGAACTAGCGCTGCTGACCGGGGGATCGGGCGTTGCCATGGGCTTACCCCGGAACTTCCGTCAAGCTGGTCTGCTTCAGGCAACAGGCGATTCGCCCCAGTTCGCAGCGCAGGGTCACAGCGCCGTGCTGGCCGGTAGCTGCTCACAGGCAACGCAGCGTCAAGTGAAAGTAGCCCGAGCCCAGTGGCCGGCTTATTTTCTTGATGCGTTGATTCTGGCGAACAACGACAAGCTCGCCGAGGAAGTGCTGGCATGGGCAGCACCGAAATTGGCTGATGGTCCGGTATTGGTGTATTCGACCGCACCGAGCGAACGAGTGGCCGAAGTGCAGGCGGCGTTGGGAAGGGAGGCTGCAGGAGAACTGGTCGAGACGGCTTTGAGCGAAATCGCCGCCGGCTTGGTCGCTCTCGGTGTTGGCCAATTGATTGTCGCCGGAGGTGAAACTTCGGGCGCGGTGGTGAAGCAGTTGGGTATTCAGGCTCTGGAGATCGGCGGTGAAATTGATCCCGGAGTGCCCTGGTGTCTGACATCCGGTGAGGTTTCAATCCGCTTAGCGCTGAAATCAGGTAATTTCGGAGGCGAAGACTTTTTCCAAAAAGCTTTGGGTCTATTGTCATGAGCGAAACCAAAACCAGAGATGAGATTGCCCGGCTGGCAAAATCGCTATTCGACCGAGGCATGACCTTTGGCTCTTCCGGCAATATTAGCGTAAGAATCGACGACGGCTGGCTGATGACGCCCACGGGTTCGACGATGGGGAATCTCGATCCGGCTGGGATAGCCAAGTTGGATGATCGGGGTGAATGGATATCGGGTGATAAACCAACCAAAGAGAGCTTTCTGCATCAGGTCATGTACGATGAACGACCGAAAACAGGCGCTGTTGTTCACCTACACTCGACCCACTCGGTCGCCGTGAGCTGCTTGCATGATATTGATCCGGCCAATGTTCTGCCGCCGATTACCGCTTACTACGCGATGAAAATCGGCACCTTGCCATTGATTCCTTATTTCCCGCCGGGCGACATCAATTTAGCCAAAGCGGTACGAGAAATGGCCTCCAAGCATCACGCGGTGCTGCTGGCCAATCATGGCCCGGTGGTGGCAGGAAAATCACTCCACGACGCCGTCTTCGCCATTGAAGAATTGGAAGAAACCGCCAAGCTATTTCTCATGTTACAGCAGCATAAGACCCGGTTCCTGACGCCGGAGCAAGT
>JAAUQA010000559.1 GCA_012032855.1 Candidatus Competibacteraceae bacterium | reverse complement strand
GACCGTGCGCGGTGTGGCGATGAACCCGGTCGATCATCCTCATGGGGGTGGCGAAGGGCGCACGTCAGGTGGCCGTCATCCGGTGACGCCGTGGGGTGTCCCTACCAAGGGTCATAAAACGCGAAGCAATAAGCGAACCAGCAATATGATCATTCGCACGCGCAAAAAAGCGTAGATAATTGAGGGCTGAACAGTGCCACGTTCAATTAAAAAAGGCCCGTTTGTCGATACCCACCTGATTAAAAAGGTAGAACAAGCGGTTGCCACTAGCAGTAAGAAGCCGATCAAAACTTGGTCGCGGCGCTCAATGATCGTGCCCGATATGATTGGGTTGATGATCGCCGTACACAACGGGCGTCAGCATGTGCCGATTCTCGTCACGGAGAATATGATCGGCCATAAACTAGGTGAGTTTGCCTCAACGCGGACTTACCGTGGGCATGCGGCCGATAGAAAATCTAAGTAGACATGACTATGCAAGCCATCGCCAAATTAAAGCAAGCCCGCATTTCGGCGCAAAAAGCTAGGCTCGTTGCCAACCAAGTGCGCGGTCTGCCGGTCAGCCAAGCATTAGAGTTGTTGGCCTTCAGCCCAAAAAAGGCCGCAGTGCTTATTCGCGGGACGCTGGAGTCGGCTATCGCCAATGCCGAGCACAATGAGGGCGCCGATATTGATGAACTCAAAATCAGCGCTATCTGCATTGATGAAGGCCCGTCTTTTAAACGGATGCATGCTCGGGCCAAGGGTCGGGGCAACCGCATCACTAAACGAACCAGTCATATCACAGTGACGGTGGCTGAGCAGTAGGAGCGAACGTCATGGGTCAAAAAGTACATCCGATCGGTATACGTCTGGGCATTGCTTCCGATTGGACGTCAAAATGGTATGCGGACTCCAAGCAGTTTCCCGATTTTCTGGAAATGGACTTGCGTGTTCGCGGATTTCTCAAGCAAAAACTGGCCCACGCTTCGGTGAGTCGTATTCAGATCCAGCGCCCGGCGCGGACCGCGCATATTACCGTCCACACGGCTAGGCCCGGCGTGGTTATTGGTAAGAAGGGCGAGGAGATCGAATCCTTGAGAAAGGGGGTTTCCGCGATGTTAGGTATGCCGGTGCATATCAATATTGAAGAAATCCGCAAGCCCGAACTGGATGCCCAGCTCGTTGCCGAGGGGGTCGCCCAACAGCTGGAAAAACGCATCATGTTTCGGCGGGCCATGAAGCGCGCGGTGACCAATGCCATGCGCTTGGGCGCGCAAGGGATCAAGATAGCTGTCGCGGGACGCTTGAATGGTGCTGAAATCGCTCGCGGCGAGTGGTATCGGGAGGGCAGGGTACCCTTGCATACCCTACGCGCGGATATCGACTACGGTTTGGCGGAAGCGAAGACCACGTATGGAATCATTGGTGTCAAGGTCTGGATATTCAAGGGCGAGGTATTCGGTCTTGACCAGCAAGGCGAGACAAAAACCGAAAAGGTTTCTGCTGCTTGATGCAGTCAGTCCTTAACTTCGCGCGGAAACTGCCAAATTGTAAGTGACCGAGGATAATCATGTTACAGCCGAAAAGAACCAAATTCCGCAAGCAACGCAAAGGGCGTAACCGTGGCGTTGCCACCAGCGGAAACAAAGTCAGCTTCGGTGAATTCGGCCTAAAATGCACCACTCAGGGCCGGATCACGGCGCGCCAGATCGAAGCCGCGCGACGTGCGATCAACCGTCATATCAAGCGGGGCGGTAAACTGTGGATACGCATTTTCCCGATGTGCCGATCACCAAAAAGCCGTTGGAAGTTCGCCAGGGTAAGGGCAAAGGCAATGTGGAATACTGGATTGCCAAGGTGCAGCCCGGTCGTGTGCTTTATGAAATGGAAGGAGTCCCGGAGTCGTTGGCGCGGGAGGCATTTCGTTTGGCCTCAGCCAAACTTCCCGTGCAAACTGTATTTGTGAATCGGACGGTGATGTGATGAAAGCTAACGAACTGCGGCAAAAAAGTGTGGAAGAGCTTAAACAGGAATTGCTGGAATCGCGCCGGGAACAATTCAATTTACGTATGCAGCAAGCCACTAATCAGATGAGCAAGCCGCATTTGTTTCAGCAAGTACGGCGGCGTATTGCCCGAATCAAAACCCTTTTGTGTGAAAAGGAAGGTAACCCAGCATGAACGAGGAAGCTGCGGAGCAAAAAGCTAGACGCACCCTGACGGGGCGAGTCTCCAGCAACAAAATGAGCAAATCGGTGACTGTGGTTATCGAACGCTTGGTTCGCCATCCCGTCTACGGCAAATATGTGCGTCGCTCCACTAAATTGCATGCACATGATGAAAATAATGAATGCCATGAAGGCGATACAGTGCTGATCGAGCAATGCCGACCCCTTGCTAAAACTAAGGCTTGGCGGTTGGTAAAAGTGCTTGAGCGCGCTCAATAGTTAATCGATCACACCTGGACGGGATACAGTCATGATTCAGATGCAAACAGTGTTGGAAGTGGCCGACAATAGCGGTGCGCGTCGCTTGATGTGTATCAAGGTGTTGGGAGGGTCGAAGCGCCGTTACGCCAACATCGGCGATGTCATCAAAGTGAGCGTTAAAGAGGCGATTCCTCGCGGCAAGGTAAAAAAGGGGGAAGTCTACAACGCGGTAGTGGTGCGCACGCGCAAAGGGGTTCGTCGGAACGACGGCTCATTGATTCGCTTCGATGGTAACGCAGCGGTGTTATTAAATACCAAGTTGGAACCGATCGGCACTCGGATTTTCGGGCCCGTAACTCGCGAACTGCGTAGTGAGCGTTTTATGAAGATCATTTCCCTTGCACCCGAAGTGCTATAGGGCGCGCGAGGAGTAATACTGATGCGCAGAATCAAAAACGGTGATGAAGTTATCGTCATCAGCGGTAAGAATAAGGGTCGTCAAGGCCAAGTCATTCGCATCATTGATGATAAGCGGGTGGTAGTAGAAGGCGTTAATATGATCAAGCGCCATACTCGCGGTAATCCCTCGCAGGGCACGCCCGGCGGTATTATCGAGAAAGAAGCACCGCTTACACATCTCTAATGTGATGTTATTCAATCCTC
>JAAUQA010000558.1 GCA_012032855.1 Candidatus Competibacteraceae bacterium | reverse complement strand
TGTGCATCTCGGTATTGAAACTGTTCAGGCTCTTCGGTCGATTCAAGGTCAGGGTGGCAAGCCCATCGGCAATGACAAATTCAATGGTGTTGTAATTCATGACATCAGTAGAAGGATTCAGTTAACGGCCGGTGAAATGGGGGCGACGTTTTTCCAGGAAAGCCGCGATTCCTTCGCGACGATCCTCCGTGGCAGACAGTAGGGTATAGGCTTTTCGTTCGAGGTTGAGGCCGGTCTCCAGTGGTGTTTCGAACGCTTTCAATAGGGCCTCTTTCGCCAAGCGCACGGCGAGAACTGATTTGGCGGCAATGGCCTCGGCCAATGCGAGTGCCCGTTCGATGGTCAGCTCCGGTGGGGTAATCTCCGCCACTAAACCAACCGTCAGCGCGGTACGGGCATCAATCATTTCACCGGTCAGCACCATTTTCATGGCTAGTGCTTTGCCGACGGCGCGCACCAAACGTTGCGTACCACCGGCACCGGGGATGATACCCAGATTGATTTCCGGTTGGCCGAAACGGGCATTGTCGGCGGCAATAATCAAATCGGCTTGCATTGCCAGCTCGCAACCGCCGCCGAGTGCCAATCCATTGACCGCTGCGATCAATGGCCTAGGGAACCGGTCGATGCGGTTGCGATACCCCTGGCGCGGGTCATTCAGTGTATCGACCAGATCCAGTTCGGCCATTTCCTTGAGATCTGCGCCGGCGGCAAACACCTGGGGTCCACCGGTCAGCACCACGGCGCGGATGTCTTCGACGGCGGCGGTTTTATCCAATACCTCCGCCAGTTCCCGGAGTGTTTGGGTGCGTAGTGCATTGCGAGCGGCGGGACGGTTCAGGGTTATCAACTGCACGCCTTCCCTGGGAAGAGTGAGCTGTATGTCGGAATAAGTCGGCATAGCGTTGAGACGGCGCAATCCAAAAAAGAGATACAGTATTTAGATTATATATTAATTTTTAGTATCAAAAAATAAAACTTGCTGCAGAGTGGCTCAATTACTCCGTGAGGCTAACAAGCCTTGAGATTATTAAACTGATTCTGATTTTTCATGCCGCCTTGTCATCAAAAGCAAACCGATCCAATGGGGCTAGGCTTTCAGAAGAGATACAATACAGCTTATATATACATAGCTTTCGGTATCAAGAACTTTGGTGTATCTTTATTTCCCTAACACCCCAGCGATGAGCGAGCAGGAGAAATACACATGAGCGAGAATTTATTTGAGCGTCATCAGGCGACTCTCGAACAAGCCCTCAAGGTCATTCATGACCGCAGTTACTGGAGCGCTTACCCGGAAATGCCCAGCGGCAAGATTTACGGGGAAACCGCCAACGACGACGGTCAGGCGGCATTCAAGGGGTATTTGAATAACCCCTTCGATATTGACCAGCCGGGCACGGTAGGCACGGTCGGTAAAGAGCAAGGCCCCTTTCTCGGCGAAGCGCTCGGTATCACCTACCCCAAAGCTGATATCGACGTATTGATCCCGGCCATGCAAGCGGCCATGAAAGATTGGATTAAAGCGGGACCGCAAACGCGCGCCGGGGTTTGTTTGGAAATCCTGCACCGACTCAACCGGCGCAGTTTCGAGATGGCCTATGCGGTGATGCACACCACCGGGCAGGCGTTCATGATGGCATTCCAAGCCGGTGGGCCGCACGCCCAGGATCGCGGATTGGAAGCGGTCGCTTATGCGTATCGGGAAATGACGCAAACCGTCTCCAACGGTATTTGGGAAAAACCTCAGGGTAAAAATCCGCCACTAAAGATGGCGAAAAAATTCAACGTCATGCCGCGCGGCATCGGCTTAGTCATTGGCTGCTGCACGTTCCCCACTTGGAATGGCTATCCCGGCTTATTCGCCAGCCTGGTCACCGGTAACCCGGTAATGGTCAAGCCCCATCCCGGTGCTATTTTGCCGCTGGCCTTGACCGTGCAAATCAGCCGGGAAGTGCTCCAAGAAGCTGGCTTCGACCCTAATCTTGTGACCCTAGTTGCCAACGAACCCGGTCAATCCATTGCCTCTACTTTAGCAATGCGTCCTGAGGTTAAAATCATCGACTTTACCGGCAGTTCCACCAACGGTAATTGGCTGGAAGACAACGCCCGCCACGCTCAGGTGTATACCGAGAAAGCCGGGGTTAACACCATCGTTATCGACTCTGCTGATGACTTCAAAGCCGTGGTCCGGAATGTCGCCTTCTCCTTGAGTTTGTATTCAGGCCAGATGTGCACCGCGCCGCAGGATATCTTCGTGCCGCGTGACGGTATCAAGGCCGGCGATCAGCACCTGAGTTTCGACGAAGTGGCGCAAGCCATTGCAACCGGGGTGAGCAAATTCCTGTCCGACCCGGCCCGCGCCGTGGAAGTGTTAGGCGCGATTCAGAACGAAGGCGTGCAACGACGGGTCGAAGCGGCGCATGATTTAGGCGAAGTATTGCTCGCCTCCCAGGCCATCACCCATCCGCACTTCCCGAATGCACGGGTAAGCACCCCGGTCATCGTCAAGCTGGATTCCAAAGATGAAAAGGTGTTTATGCATGAGCATTTCGGACCTATCGCTTTCATTATCGCCACCGATAACACGGATCACAGTATTGAACTGGTCTCAAAGGCCACCCGTGAGCAAGGCGCGCTGACCACGTCGATTTACTCGGTTGACGAAGCAGTTTTGGATAAAATGGAAGAAGCCGCTGCCGAAGTGGGTGTAGCGTTATCCTGCAATCTGACCGGCGGAGTGTTTGTCAATCAGTCTGCAGCATTCAGTGATTTCCATGCGACCGGTGCGAATCCAGCGGCTAATGCCTCGCTGAGCGATAGTGCTTTCGTGGCCAACCGCTTCCGGGTGATCCAGAGCCGCCGGCACACGGATTAAAATTTACCGCGTCATTTACCGAGACCCGCGCCATGCCTTGCTACGCCATCGACGATGTCACTCCGGTCGTTCATCCGACCGCTTTCGTCCACCCCAGCGCCGTGCTGATCGGTGACATCATCGTCGGTCCCGGTTGTTACGTCGGGCCGTGTGCGTCATTGCGCGGGGGATTTCGGTCGCTTGATTCTGGAAAGCTGG
>JAAUQA010000094.1 GCA_012032855.1 Candidatus Competibacteraceae bacterium | reverse complement strand
CCAATGAACGCCAAGATCACGCCTTGTTATCGACGCTGTGTTATTGCTCTGCTGAGCGGGGGTGTATTAGCTGCTTTTACAATCTTGGCCCATTTGAGCGACATGCCGGATACCGTCGTTAGAGTGTTCGACTGGTTGTGTATGCTCTACCTGCTATTGGTTAACGGACCGGTTTTGCGGGCGCGGCGGTATTACATTGAACTGCTGGCACCGCATTATACGGGTCGGCATTGGTTTATAAGTCTGCGTCTATTCACCATGTGCTTGCCGATCTCGCTGCTGGGCGCTGCGTTGGTAGGCTTAGTGGGATATATCACGCTGGCTTGGACCATTGCCTGGCACCTCGGTGTTTTCTTGCTGATGCTGGCCGGTTGGTGGATCGCGCGGGGCTTGCTGGGTGATCTGGCTATCACCTTGAAAACTTCGCGGTTTCGCATTCCGCTTATGGATTGCTCTGGACCCAGGAAATCATCAATCCGCTTCATTTAGCGTTACGGGTGGTGATTGCCGTCACCGCCATGCTCACGTTGTTTGGGATATACGGTTGGCGAACAGCCTATGAGCAGTTCTACACCACGTGGCATCCCCTATTGCTGGCAGCGGGATTTGCTTTACTCGGCTGTGTGACCCTTTACATCGTGGCCGGATATTACGTGGCGCAAGCCCGAAGCGCCGCTGGCAATGCCCTGATTCGCCATACCCGCCAACCGCTGGTGATGCTCTTGCCGGCTGCCGCAGTGCTGCTGGCCGCACCCCATTTACCAGCCCTGGAAGGGAGTGGCGTTGAGACGATTCGCCATGTTCTGCTGTTAGTGGTAATCGGGACGATGGGTTGGGGTGTTGTCAACCTGGTTTCCGCCTTGGAGGAGGTCGTCGAACAACGCTATAGGCTGGATGCCAAGGATAATTTCGGCGCCCGTCGGGTGCAGACACAAGTCCGCATCCTTAGGCGCATCGTGGTGGTTGCCGTGTATTTGATCGTGATCGCCGCGATGTTGATGACCTTCCCCAAAATCCGTCAGTTGGGTGCGGGTTTGCTTGCGTCCGCTGGTGTGGCAGGATTGGTGGCAGGCGTGGCGGCAAGGCCTTTTCTGGAAAACATTATTGCGGGCATCCAAATCGGATTGACACAACCGATACGGATTGACGATGTGGTTATCGTCGAAGGCGAATGGGGCAAAATCGCCGAAATCAATGCGACCTATGTGGTGGTGAGCATCTGGGATCAACGGCGATTAGTGGTGCCGCTGAATTATTTCAACACGCAGCCTTTTGAGAACTGGACCCGCACCAGTTCTGATCTGTTAGGTACGGCTTTCTTTTATGTCGATTACACGTTTCCGGTGGAGGAAGGCCGCCAGGAGTTGCAACGGATACTGGATAATTGTGATCTGTGGGACGGTAAAGTCTGCGTGCTACAGGTGACAGACGCCACGGCACAAACGATGGAAATACGGGCACTGATGAGTGCCGCCGACGCTTCAATCGCTTGGGATCTGCGTTGTCATGTGCGCGAAAAATTCATTGAGTTCCTGCAGCGGGATTATCCGGATGCGCTACCGAAAACGCGAGCGGTGCTGGCTCAAGGGGCGGTGACGTCACAATTGCCTCACACACTGCATTCGCGCAGTTAAAACAACCCTACGGGAGCCGAACATGGCTCAAAGTCAGCTCAACAAAGGACAGCAATAATGACTATCAATAAACTGTTACGTGGTTTTGCCGGTTTTGCCGTCTTGATGTTGGCCAGTGTTCCACAGCTAGCCGCAACAGAATCTAAGTGTCTCACTGTCACTAGCGTGGATGGTGAGTACCACTGTACCGGGGAATGTGTCGTCCGTTCCAGCGCTGGTGGTAACGAATTGGTAGAAGTCACAGGTGAGGTCGATGTGATCCAGAAAATCGAAGGCGCCAAGACTGGCCTGTACCAAAGCGAGATCAGCGGCAGTAACGATTTCCATGAATTGGAAATCGGAGCTTTGACGGGTATGACTCTACGCACAGCCACAGCGAAGGTATCAGATGACAAGTTTCCGGTTTTAGAAGAGTACGTGTTCGAGCATGATACGTCCTGCGCCGCCACAGGCTATACCAAGATTGTGCGCAACCCCAGCCAGCAAAACTTCAAAGCTTGCAATATCCGCTGTGAAAAGCGGGATTGAGATTGTTTTCTTCTCGTCGCTCCAATCGTTAAATTTTCCACATTTGTATGGATGCCGTTGTTTATATCACAGCATCAACTACTGATCTCCTTACAAGCGATTCAATCCATCGATGAACAGACCTGACAATCGATTTTCTGATATTGAGCGGCACGGGCTTTATCGCGCCATTCGCGAGCGGCGTGACGTGCGCTCGCAGTTCCTACCTGATCCTATTCCGCCGGAAGTCCTAAGGCGCTTGCTAGAGGCTGCGCATCATGCTCCTTCGGTAGGCTTGATGCAGCCGTGGGATTTTATTGTCATCGATAGTCTTGAGGTGAAAAAAGCGGTAAAAGCGATTTTTGACCAGGAAAATCAGAAAGCCGCTGAAAACTATACTGGTGACCAAGCGACTTTATATAAGCGTCTGAAGCTCGAAGGCATTCTTGAAAGCCCAATCAACCTTTGCATTACTTGTGATCGTAGCCGCGGAGGGCCGCATGTTTTAGGGCGGAATAGCATTTTGGAGACGGACATCTTCAGTGTTTGTCTTGCCGTACAAAACCTTTGGCTTGCCGCGCGTACCGAAGGGATTGGGGTTGGTTGGGTGAGTATTCTGGATCAGAAACAGCTTGCAAAGCAGCTTAATCTTCCTGAGGTGGTACAGCCGGTTGCGTATTTATGTCTCGGTTATGTCAGCGTGTTTCTGTCCCGCCCGGAGTTGGAGGTTAAAGGTTGGCGTTCACGTCTCCCATTACAGGAGCTCGTGCATAGCAATAGTTGGGGACAGCGTTTGGAAAAAGCTTCGTTAGAAGATCATTGAAAGTTAGGATTTACGCAAAACGCATTTGAGAAACGGATTTTTAAGCTGTTGGATGAGGTGGTTGTTCAGCAAGCCGTGTTTCAACTGATAGGCAGTCTGCCCATAACGCTCGGTTGGCTTAGGTCGCTTAACTCAGTTTCTGTTTTTACTTGACCGCCTCAGTATCATCCGGCTCATCATTTTCTTCATCCCCTGTGGTACGCAGATAAACTCGCAGTCGCCGAATCTGCTCATAGGGGGCGGAATCCGGCGGAACGATGGCGGAGCGCTGATTCCATCGACCGAACCGGAAATTGAGAACAACCAGCTGGGGATGCACGTAACTGCCGATCAACCTCGCCGCATATTCGCGCCCGTCGGCATGGCACACCAACCATTGCCCATCCGCAGTGCGCTGAATTCGAGAAATAAAGCGGGTGCTTTGCGCGTCGCCGTAACGGCTGTAATTCAGCCATGCCGAACCACCGATCAACACCCCTAGAGAGAGCTTGATCCACCAAGGCAAGCTCATTACGAATAAACTGCTTAGTGCCAATAAGTGAAAAAAACCAAGGCCGAACAGCAGCCAACGGGAAGGCGCTAAATCAAGGACTAAGAATGGTACGGAGCTGGTTGACGACATCAGCGACCGCTGCATCCGCAGGCGTTTCCCGCCCGAGCAGATAGGCGTAGAGCTGCGGGTCTTGAAGGTCCAACAGTTCCTCGAAAATGCGCTGGTCATCGACTGAGGCGGTCTCGTAATGGCGCTCCAGATAAGCCAGCATGACGATATCCAGTTCTTTCATACCGCGCCGGCAACGCCAGCGGAGTCGGGATAATTCTGACATGGCAGTTGACCGTTATTGATCCGATACAGCGGAAAACCGAGGCGTGGTCACCCACGCCCCGGGTAGCAAAAACGACTAGCGTCGCTGCACCATCATTTTCTTGATTTCGGCAATCGCTTTGCCGGGATTCAGACTCTTCGGACAGGTCTTAGCACAGTTCATAATCGTATGACAGCGATATAGCCGGAACGGATCTTCCAGATCGTCCAATCGCTCACCGGTGTTCTCGTCACGACTATCGACCAACCAGCGATAGGATTGCAGCAGAATTGCAGGGCCTAAATAACGATCGCTATTCCACCAGTAACTGGGCAACTGGTCGAACAGCAGGCACACAGAATGCATTCGTACAGCCCGTCAAGCTTGGCGCGATCCTCCTTGGATTGCAGCCGTTCCCGGTCCGGCGGCGCGGTCTCAGTCTGTAACCAGGGTTTGATGGAGGCGTATTGGGCGTAGAAATGAGTTAGATCGGGTACTAAATCCTTGACTACCGGCATGTGCGGCAGAGGATAGACCTTGACCTCTTCTTCGCTGTCCTGAATGGCATGGGTACACGCCAGCGTATTGGTGCCGTCGATATTCATGGCGCAGGAGCCGCAAATGCCCTCACGACAGGAACGCCGGAAGGTCAGGCTGGGGTCGATTTCGTTTTTGATCTTGATCAACGCGTCCAACACCATCGGTCCGCAGCTGTCCAAATCGACCTCGTAGGTCTCCATGCGCGGGTTTTCGCCGCTGTCCGGATCCCAACGGTAAATATTGAAAGACTTGATGTTTTTGGCATCCCCCGTGGCGTAGTGCGTTTTGCCTTTACCCACGATGGAGTTTACGGGAAGCCTGAATTCAGCCATCTTGTCACCTTAACCTTAATAGTAAGTGAGTGTTGTCAGTAAACGCGCTTCTTAGGCGGGATGTATTCGACCGCATCGGTCAATGTATAAGTATGCACCGGTCGATAATCAATACTGGGTTTGCCGTGTTCGTCCAACCAGCACACGGTGTGCTTCATCCAGGTTTGATCATCCCGGTCGGGATAGTCTTCATGGGCATGAGCACCGCGGCTCTCTTTGCGGTTGAGTGCCGAATTGACGGTAACCACGGCAGAGCCCAGCAGGTTATCCAACTCCAGTGTTTCTACCAGATCGGAGTTCCAGATCAAGCTGCGATCGCTCACCTGAATATCGGCGAATGCCTCGAAGTTCTCAGTCATCAGCTTGACGCCTTCGGCCAGAGAGTCATCGGTGCGAAACACCGCTGCATGGTTTTGCATATCGCGCTGCATTTTGAGTCGCAGCTTGGCAGTGGAGGTGCCACCGCTGGCGTGCCGTAACCGGTCGAAGCGAGTGAGAATTTTATCGACTGCATCAGCCGGTAGCGACCGGGCGGGTTGATCCGGCTTGATCACTGCGGCGCAGCGGTTGGCGGCAGCACGGCCGAAAACCACCAAATCCAGCAACGAGTTTGAGCCCAACCGATTAGCGCCATGTACCGATACGCAAGCCGCTTCGCCGATGGCCATCAAACCCGGTACGACATGATCAGGCTCGCCATCTTTCAGGGTCACGACTTCGCCGTGATAATTGGTCGGTACCCCACCCATGTTGTAATGCACGGTCGGCAACACCGGAATCGGTTCCTTGGTCACATCGACATTGGCGAAGATCTTAGCGGTTTCGGCAATGCCCGGCAGCCGCTCGTGGATCACTTCCGGTCCCAGATGCTCCAAGTGCAAGTGGATATGATCATTCATCGAGCCCACGCCGCGGCCTTCGCGAATCTCGATGGTCATTGAGCGGCTGACCACATCGCGCGAAGCCAGATCCTTAGCGTTAGGCGCATAGCGTTCCATGAATCGCTCGCCCAGCGAATTGGTCAAATAACCACCTTCGCCACGCACGCCTTCGGTGATCAAACAACCGGCGCCGTAGATACCGGTGGGATGAAATTGGACGAATTCCATATCCTGTAAGGGCAAACCGGCGCGCAGCGCCATGCCGTTGCCGTCACCGGTACAAGTATGCGCCGAGGTGCAGGAGAAATAGGTGCGCCCGTAACCGCCGGTGGCTAATACCACCGTATGCGCTTTAAATGCATGCAGGGTGCCGTCGGACAGATCCCAAGCGATTACTCCCCGGCAAGCGCCTTCATCGTCCATCACCAAATCGAGAGCGAAGTATTCGATGAAAAATTCCGCATCATGCTTGAGCGACTGCTGATACAGCGTGTGCAGCATGGCATGGCCGGTGCGATCGGCGGCGGCGCAAGTGCGTTGTGCAGTGCCTTCGCCGAAATTGGTAGTCATTCCGCCAAAGGGGCGTTGGTAAATCCGCCCTTCTTCGGTACGGGAAAACGGTACGCCGTAATGTTCCAATTCGATGATGGCCGGAATCGCCTCGTGACACATGTATTCGATGGCGTCCTGATCGCCCAGCCAATCCGATCCCTTGACGGTGTCGTACATATGCCATTCCCAACGATCCGGTCCCATATTGCCGAGTGCGGCGGAGATGCCACCTTGCGCGGCGACGGTATGGCTGCGGGTCGGGAACACTTTGGTGATGCAAGCGGTTTTCAATCCCTTGGCGGCCATGCCGAAGGTTGCTCGCAGCCCGGCACCACCCGCGCCCACGACGATGACATCATAGGAATGCTCAATGAGCTTGTAAGCATCAGCCATGAGTTCCTCCCATTCCTCCAATCGCGATACGCAGAACAGCCAGCACAGCAGATCCTCCCAGCAGCACCAAGGCAAACTTCATGAACAGCAACGAGGCGATTTTAGTACCCTCATCGTGGATGTAATCTTCAATGACCACTTGCAGCCCCAAGATGGCGTGATAAAAGGTCGCGACTAAAAAGGCACTAGCAAAACGGCGTGGAATGGATGACTGACCCAAGACACGACGGTGGCATAGTCGGTCCGCACCACTCCCATCAAGGAGATGACAAACCACAATGTCAGTGGTACCAGCGCGATGGCGGTGACGCGTTGCATCCACCAGTGCTCGGTGCCTTCTTTTGCAGAACCCAGGCCCCGCACGCGGCCCAACGGTGTACGTAAACTCATTCAGTAATTCCCCCTAACCGGCCGCGATGATCCAAACCAAAAACGTTAACACCCACGGCGTCCACATCACGACCTTGCCGGTTTTGTAAACGGATTCCAGTTCGAAACCGTAGCCGGCGTCCCAAATCAGATGGCGGATGCCGTTGCATAAGTGATAGAACAACGCCCAAGTCCAGACAAACAGGGCCAATTGCCCAAGCATGGACCCCAATACAACTTGGGCATCATGGTAGGCGTGCTCGCCGGATGCCGCAGCCACCAGCCAGTAGACCAGTAACACGGTTCCTATGGCCAGGGCAACGCCGGTCGCCCGATGGGTGATCGACAAAACCGAGGTGAGTTGCGGTTTATAAATTTGTAGGTGCGGCGATAGTGGCCGCTTATCCGTTACCATAAATGCTTACCTCGTCTTGCTGTCAGTGGGAAGACAACAATTATAAAGAAAAAACAACGGTTATTGTGCTTTGCACCATCCTATCACTTTGCGCGGCGAAATTGACCATTAAAAGTCAATGCAGCGGCCAGCTTT
Organism: Candidatus Competibacteraceae bacterium; assembly: GCA_012032855.1. The sequence goes on along the minus strand of JAAUQA010000094.1, from coordinate 1,882 downwards.
TCCCAATCACCGTAGCGGGTCGGTTCCAGCCCTTTCGGGCCACCGATTTCTTTGGGTTTTTGGGGTTTCCGGAGGCGTGGCGGTCGCAGCAGGATGGTCAGGTCGGTCTTGGACGGGTTGTTGCGGTTTGTTCATTGATGCCTCTCTGGAAAAATGTATACAGTGACCCGACATCAGTGCGGAGGGTTCCGACCGGCATCCGATCAACCGCCATTATACCTCATGATGCCCCACCTGACTTCGCCTAGTTCGGTTCACGTCATTCGTGACTTTTCTTTTCAATAGTTTGCCACTACCCTACGGGTCTGCTGGCAACTGCGCGGGAGCACTGTTGGAAACATGAGCATGAAGTCTGATTGGTTGGCGTTTTTGAAAGGGTTTGGCGCTATGCCAGGCCCGCAAGGGGTGCTGCATTTCGGCGCACCGGAACAGGAACGCCAAGCGGCCTTAAGCAGTAAAGTGTTGTGTGATTTATCTGTTCATGGACTGATTAAAGTGTCCGGTGCGGATGCCGAAACTTTTTTGCAGGGCCAATTCACTAACGACGTTCGTCAGGTAACCCCAGAACATAGTCAGCTCAGTGCCTACTGTTCGCCCAAAGGACGCATGTTGGCCTGTTTTCGGTTGTTTCGCCACGGCGATGATTATTATCTGCGCTTGCCACAGGAACGGGTCGAAGTGATTCTGAAACGGTTACGCATGTTCGTGTTGCGTTCCAAAGTTACATTGGCGGATGCCGGTGAAGAGTGGTTGTGCTTGGGTGTGGTCGGTACCGGTGCGATTCAGCGATTAACGGATTATTTAGGCGCATTACCGACTTCGGTGGACTCCGTCGTTCATGGCCAAGGTATGACGGTGGTTCAAGTGCCCGGTATTGAGCCGCGTTTCGAACTCTATGGTGGTTTACAAGATTGTCAAAACTTCTGGACTGCCTTGGCCGGGCAGGCCACTTGCGTCGGTTCCGAAGCATGGCGGCTGTTGGATATTTTGGCCGGCGTGCCTAACGTTTACGATGCAACCGCCGAAGCTTTCGTTCCGCAAATGGCCAATCTGCAACTTTTGCACGGCATCAGCTTTCAAAAAGGCTGTTATACCGGCCAAGAAATCGTGGCTCGCACTCACTATCTGGGTAAACTCAACGACGCATGTACGCGGCCCGAGTGACCGGCGGCACAGCTCCCCAGCCGGGCCGACGAATTGGTGTCGGCTCAGCAAAGCGCTGAGGTGGGGAAAATCGTCGATGCTTGCCCTCATCCGCAGGGCGGCTATGCTTTGCTGGCAGTGCTCCTCGACGAGTGCGCTGAAGGTGATGCCGTGTCATTGAAAACACCGGCGAGAAGCTGGCGTTTACCCCGTTACCGTATGCCTTTGCGAATGCAGCAGCTCAATCATAATCGGAGGTCTTCACATGGGCTTAGTTAAATCGATGCGTAGCGGTTTTCCAGCGCTGTCGATCCACACGCCAATGCGCCCGAACAGGGAGCGCTGGATTTTCCCACCATTGAAGCCTTCGTCGGCAACACCCCGTTAGTCAGATTACAACGGATACCGGGTGTTACCAGTAATATTATTCTGGCTAAGCTAGAAGGGAATAACCCGGCCGGTTCGGTCAAGGATCGCCCGGCTCTCAGTATGATTCAGCACGCCCAAGACCGTGGCGATATTAAACCCGGCGATACACTAATTGAGGCGACCAGCGGTAATACCGGCATCGCATTGGCGATGGCAGCGGCGATTAAAGGCTATCGCATGGTCTTGATCATGCCTGCACACATGAGTGTCGAACGGCGCGCCGCGATGCGCGCATTCGGTGCCGACATCGTTTTGGTGAGTAAAGAGGAAGGGATGGAAGGCGCCCGTGATATGGCCGCTCAGATGGAAC
>JAAUQA010000557.1 GCA_012032855.1 Candidatus Competibacteraceae bacterium | reverse complement strand
TTAGGCGCGGATTGCCGGCGCTAGAACGGGTCGTTGATAAAGGGATCCGAGAACTGTGGCGCGGTCAGGAAGGTCGGGTCAGTCAGCGTATTCATGAATGCGACCAACGCTGCCTTGTCTGCCTCGGACAGGTTCAGCTGCTGCGGATTGCCGTTAACGTCCTGCAGGATCGGATGCAAATCAGGATGCGCCAGCACCCCGCTGTTGTAATGCTCGACCACCTCTTCCAGGCTCGAAAAGCGGCCGTCATGCATGAAATGCTCGCGCACGCCCACATTGCGCAACGAGGCAACCTTGAACAGTACTGCGCCCATGCCACCGGGCTGCGCACCAGTGCCGGGATCAAACGGTGCCCCGCGCGCGGGATCCAGTCCGTTGTTGCGTGGTTGCTCACCCTGCTGTACCACGGTGTCATGGCAGGCGCCGCAATTCAGTATGCCGCCACCATTCAGTCCCGGCATGCCAAACAGTTGCGCACCGCGTGCCTCTACCGGAGTGAACACTGCGAGGTTCGGTGGGGGCAGGCCATTCGGATCCGGAATGGTGTAGGCCAGGTCAAACTTTGACTGGTAGGAAGCCATCGAGCGTTCAAACTGGGCGATCGCGGCGCCAATACGCGCCGGTGTGATGGCAGGATCGCCGAAGGCCGCGCTAAACAGCGGTGGATAAAAATCCGTCGCGGACAGGTTCGCCGCCAGGGTTACCAGGTCATGTCCCATCTCGACCGGGTCCTGGATCGGCATCAGTGCCTGTGCTTCCTGCGAGGCAGCACGCTCATCCCAGAACATCCGGCTGTTTGGACCGGCACCCATGGCGCCGCCATAAAAGCGGTTATTCGCCAGCGGCATTGCATGGCGCCCGGTTTGACCGTTGACTCCGGTACTGAAGCGATCCGGGTCGTCGAAGCCGAGGGCCTGTTCGTGGCAGGACGCGCAGGCCACGGTGTTATTCACAGACAACCGCTTGTCGTAGAACAACACGCGGCCGAGAGTTGCGCCCGGATTCGTCAGATCGTTATTCACCAACGTTTGATTGTCGATGAGGGAGACATTACCCGGAGATAGCGGATTGGTGAAATGATCCGGCAAGCTGGTTTCCGCGTAGTTGACGTAATCAAAAGTCGCCGCCGGCAACACCGGCGCGCCGCACTGGAACTGGCCGGCAGGTCCCGGCGCCTGGCCAAAGCCCTGTTTCATCAGGCCCAGGTCGCCGAAGTTCACTACCCCGTCGCCGTTCAGATCCGCATCCTCGTTCCAGTTGTTACTGGCGGAGGTCGATCCGAAGGCCGCTTTCAGCAAGCCGAGATCCGCGAAATTGGAGATGCAGTCATTATTGAGGTCGGCATCACACATATTGCCGTAACTGTCGCCATTGGAATCCAGTTGCGCCGGATTCGCCACCGTGCGGCAGTTATCCACAGCATCGGCGATACCGTCCCCGTCGGTATCGGCAACCTGGGCCTGCACAGCCAGCGAACCCAGTCCCATCACCAGACACAAAGCATAACCCTGCACTGTCTTCACGATTGCGCCTCCATCAATAAGCCGCGGTACCCTTGAATTCATTATAACTATTTGATTTTGTTTGATTTTGAATATTTTTTAAAGACAGCATGGTTTAGCCGCCAACCGTAATAACGCAGCAATCATCTTATCGTTGACAGCGTCCGGCTGAGAAGTGAGGTTGCGACCACGAACCGTCATCTGCTTGTTCTTTCATTCCCGCTGTTCAAAATGCTAGCATCGTGTCGACGGTATAAGTCATACCGAACAACGCTACGACCCAAATAACGATAACTAACTCGCCTTACTGGAGAAGAATTACAATGCGCAACCTACGCATCGTCGCAATCGGATGTCTGCTGGCGTTGTTTCACGCTGGCGCCAATGCAGCATCCATCTCGCTGTCATCTCCTTCGGCCGACCCGATCGCAATCAACGGGTTCGTTGCCTTCGATATCACCATGGATTTCAGCGACGAGGCTACGCTCGGCGGCGGCTTCGATATCATCTACAACGGCGCGGTACTGGATTACGTCAGCTTTACCTTCAATGCACTGGCGAGTTTTCCGCGCGATCCGGGCTTCGACAGCACGATTTCCGATCTGGCCGGCAAGGTGCAGGATATCGGCTTCGGTAATTTTGCCGGTCTGTCAGGTCCATACACTATCGGTACGATCATCTTCCAGGGCATCGGTGCCGGCACTTCCGGCCTGACACTCGGCAATACCACCGGGGCTTCCGGTCCGTTTATCAGCAACGTTACATTCGAGGCGATGACGGTGGACTATGCCGGCGGGTCGGTCACCGTCGAGGCTGCCGTGGTACCGTTGCCGGCGGCCCTGTTGCTGGCGGCGCCGGTCCTGCTGACGCTTGGTGGCCTGCGCAGGCAAGCCGCCTGACTGGTACATAACAAGAATTTACGATTCGGCCCCCCAACCGGCAACAGCGGGTGGCGGGCCGGTGGTAGCATCAGCTGACCGGTAACCAACGAATTACCGGGCAACAACAAACGGAGGTAGTACATCATGCGCGCACGCCCGCTTATTGCAGCAGCGCTATTGCTGACCGGGTTCCACACCGGTGTCTGGGCACAAAGTGGCAACCCGAGCATTTCGCTGTCGCCGCCATCGGCCAACCCACGCGATGTTGGTGACCTGGTGTCATTCATTCTGACCATGGATTTTTCGGCCGAGGCCACACTGGGCGGCGGTTTCGACGTTTTCTATGACGCGGCGATTCTCGATTTCAATACCTTCGTGTTCAGCAACACCGGCACCTTTCCGCGTGATATGGCTTTCGATTCCACGCCGGTGGATCTCGCAGGCCAGGTACAGGACATCGGCTTCGGCTCATTCAGTGGCTTGAGCGGGCCGTTCACGGTCGGCATCATCGTGTTTAATGCCATCGGTCCGGGAACCGCCAACCTGACGCTCGCGGATACAGCCGGGACGTCGGGCGCATTCATCAGTAATGACACGTTCGATGAGATGACCGTCGATTACTTCGGCAATTCGGTCACCGTCAATCCAGTACCGCTGCCCGGCGCCTTGTTGCTGATGGCGCCCGGCCTGCTGGCCATC
>JAAUQA010000093.1 GCA_012032855.1 Candidatus Competibacteraceae bacterium | reverse complement strand
TGTCACCGTTTGTGGTGACAGCCCTGCTCCTGGTTGGAGATGGCCCGCGCAATTAAAGGCACAAACACCGGCCCCGTGGGGATACCGGCTCGTGAAAGCCAAGCAGCCAGAATAAACCGGACAGCAAGTCACTCGCACCCCCTGTATCCGTCATGACCTCAGTTGGTGTTCGTTTCTTTCCGATGCGGGCGAAGCTCATCCCGTTTCGGGACATTACCCGCTGTGAGACTCGCACCTATCGTCCTCTCCGGGGATACGGCGGTTGGGGAATTCGCTAAACTTCCCTGTGTCTGAACATTGCCGGTCTACTGCTCTTGCTCCTGTTTAGGCGTTAATTCTAACGACACTGAGTTGATGCAATAGCGCAAACCGGTAGGCGCCGGGCCATCGTTGAATACATGACCGAGATGCGCACCGCAGTGCTGACATAACACCTCGGTGCGGCGCATAAACAGACTATTGTCCGACTCAGTGGCTACATTGTCCTCCGCAACGGGTTCCCAGAAACTAGGCCAGCCGGTGCCGGAATCGAATTTGGTTGCAGAATCGAACAGTTCGGCGCCGCAACACGAGCAACGGTAAACCCCCGAATCCTTACAGTCGTGATATTGACCGGTAAACGGACGTTCGGTGCCTTTTTGTCGGCACACCGCATATTGGTCGGGTGTTAATTGAGCTTTCCATTCCGCCTCGGTTTTTTCAATTTTTGGTTTGGTCATCAGTGGCCTCTTGATTTCACTGCTCAGGATATTTACCGGGGTTTGACAAGCTGCTGCGCAAAAAGTGTACTTCGCTTAACACCGAAACTGTCAACCCCAATCCATCTGCCGTCTATTCAAGCGGGGGCAGTGTTCGCAGGTAGATCACTAGAACATTGAGATCGGACTCTGTCATGCGGCGAAAGTAGTTCTGGCGAGCCATCGGGAGCATGAACGGGCGACCGTCACGCGATACGCCTTGGGTCAGCGCCCGCCTGAGTTCGTCATCACTCCAGGTGCCGATGCCCGCTGTTTGATGCGAGGTGATATTGGCGACGGTTACCGTGCCGAACGGCCCTTTCATTGAGTGGCCGCCTTTGCCAAGCCAATGCCGATAATCATGCTGTCCGTCGGGACGTCGGGCATGGCATTCCATGCAGTGTGCGATCGTGGCAAGGTAAAAGCCACGCTTGATCGGATCGCGCAGCGACGATTCAGACCAAGGCCGGTCGGCGTTCGGGACAGGCTCGACGGGCATCACGGCCTTGTAAATAGGCGGTTCGACTGCGTTGTCAATCGGCTCGATAGTGCGCAAGTAAGCCACCACTGCATCTAGGTCGCCGGGCGTCATGATTTTATAGAAGGTGTAAGGCATGATCGGCGCCAGTAGCGAGCCATCGGGGCGAATCCCGTCAGTAAGCGCGCGTTTAATCTCGTCGTCGCTCCACATGCCGATGCCGGTCCCGCGATCTTGCGTGATATTGGCACCCTTAACTGTGTAAGTGGGCTCGTCCCAGGTCTGCTGGCCACCGGAGAAGCGTTTGTCCATTAACAAACCGTGCGGTCCCCGAGGCGTGTGGCAGTTGTCGCAGGCCATCACGGCATTGACAAGATAGCTGCCGCGCTCGATCAGGGTATCGGCATTGCCGATTGCACTGGTTAGCAATCCCAGAAAGATTAGGGCTGCATTCAGCTCTCGCCGGTTCCAGCGACGTGCACCGTACCAGAGCCGTATTTTTCGTGCCTGCATTTTCAGTGACATAGCGTTTTCTCCATTCCGATTTTACATTCCAGCCGACATTCTCCATCGATCAAATGAATAACGCTAAAGCAGGCCGCTTGTCCTGAAAAACCCTGTACCGATCGCTGAAAAAGCATGAAAATAGCTGAATAATTGATCGGAGTAGACAGCCCCATCGGTGGATTAACCTAATTGCCGTCTATTCGGAGAGGGTAGTGAATGACATCGCGCATGACCTATTTCATTTCGCAGGGTTCACGCTGGATAGGCGTTGCCGAACCTTGTTTTTAGGCGGTCGTTGCATTGATCTGCGACCAAAAAGTTTCGATGTACTTTGCTGTCTGGTAGAACAAGCCGGACAATTGGTGACTAAGCCCACGCTGATTGAAACGGTTTGGCCGGACGTCGTGGTATCTGACGAGTCGCTGACGCGTTGTGTCAGCGATGTTCGTCTGGCGCTGGGGGACAGCGAGCAACGAATCATCAAAACACTACCGCGTCGAGGCTACCAGTTTGTCGCGCCGGTTGAACATAATCCAACCGGCCCACCGTTACCTACCGACTCCGTTACCCTTATCTCTCAAGACGGTACTGCCGGCGGAAAAAGTGATGTGGTGGGGAAACTTGGCGTATCAGGCGCTTGGCGATTTGGCGGTGTGTTAGCGGGTATTTTCGTTTTGCTGTTTGCGTTCGCTAGTGGCGCTTGGTGGCTGGGACAGCCTTTGCTTGCTCCTGTTACCGGACAACAACCCGCGGTGGCCATTTTACCCTTCATGAACCTGAGCGATGACCCGGAGCAGGCGTATTTGAGCGATGGCATTACCGAGGATTTGACCGTCAGCCTCTCCAAGTTCGGCAATCTTGATGTCATTGCCCGCAGCTCAGCCTTGCATTACAAGAATGAAACGGTTGATGCGAGGCAGATCGGACAAGCGCTGGGGGCGCGCTATCTACTTCAAGGCAGTGTCCGTAAAGACCTGCAACAGCTGCGCATTACCGCGCAACTTATCGACACTCGCGATAATCGCCAACTCTGGGCCGAACGTTACGATAGCCAATTGGACGCAGTCTTTGCCGTCCAGGACGTGCTGGTGCAAAAAATCGTGATCTCTCTGGCAGCGCACATCTCCAAGGCGGAAATTGAGCGAATGCTGCGTAGGCCCCCTGAAACACTGACTGCCTATGATGACTATCTGCGTGGTAACGCGTTGCTGCGAACCCTGCAGCGTGATAGCCGTGGCTCTACCCTGGCCAAAGTACGCACGCTTTACGAACGGGCAATAGCCGCCGATCAGCGTTATGCACTCGCTATGCAAGCTTTAGCGAATACGTACCTTTTGGCTTGGTTAGAGCCGTCAGCTGACCATCCAATCGGTCGTGAATTTCAACACCAGACGACTATCGATCATGCGCAATCGCTTGCGCAACAGGCGGTCGACCTAGACGCCAGCTTAGCAGAAGCGCAAGCTACGCTGGGCTGGATATTATACTGGCAGCACCGTATGAGCGAAGCGTTGGCAGCGTTTGACCGGGCTCTGCAGCTCAATCCAAATTTGGTGGATGGACGTTATGCCATTATGCTTTCGCATGGCGGTCGGGCGCCGGAGGCGATTGAGTATACACAGCGGATCATGCGCCTTGATCCTTTTTATCCGCCGAACTACCCCTACTATCTCGGCAAAGCGTATTTTTTTGTAGGTCGGTACGAGGAAGCATTCGAACTGATTGAACCCGCTTCCGCCCTCATGCCGGGTAACCGCCCGCCATTGGTTCTGCTCGCCGCAGTGTCCGCCCTAACCGGACGGCAAGCGCAAGCACGTGCGGCAGCATCTGAAGTGTTGCGCATTCAGCCGGATTTCACTATTTCCGGTTGGCTTGCGTTTCTTAGACTCGCCAGTCAGGACTATGCTAACCGCCTCACGCAAGGTTTACGAATAGCGGGATTGCCTGAATGAATGATCGCGAATTGTGGTGCGCCGTTTCGAAGCTAGTGTTGGGTGTTTTCATTAGCGTGACTTTGGGCCTATCACTCAGTGAGGTCGACGCTCGTGAGCTATCCAGTTATGCCTTTGTTAATGACGACGGTACCTTGCGGATTCGCAAGCGTACCGTGCATTTATACGGTATCTACATTCCGCCGACTGGAAAAACCTGTGAGAGTAGAGTTCGTCCGGTGCGTTGCGCGCCGCGTGCGGCATTGGCGCTAGACTTCATCATCAGCGGGCATTTTGTCCATTGTACGGTGCATGAGGGAAAACCGGATGGCAGCGTCGTCGCTTACTGCGAGGCTGATGGCGATGATTTGGCCGCGTATTGTTAGAGCGGGGATGGGCTGCAGCGCTCCCCGACGCGCCGCCGGAATACGCGGTTCTGGAACGCATCGCCCGCCACCGCGGTCAAGGTGTCTGGGGATTCCCGGTGGGTCGAATGGTGCGTTAATTCCCTCAACGGTCAGCGGGCCAGCTTTGCCACGACGGTCAAAGAGGCCTTTGTGATCGGTGCCCGCAGCTTTACCGGTAATCCGTATGACGGTCATACCCTCAGTGAACAACTGGAACAAGTCAGCATCTTGTGTGATCAGACCCCGCAAGAAGCCTATGTGGATCGGGGCTACAAAGGCCACCAGCACCCCGGTGATACGAAAATCTTCATCGCCGGGCAGCAGCGGGGTATCACCGCTCGGCAACGGCGAAGACTGCGCCGCCGCAACACCATTGAGCCGATCATCGGGCATATGAAAACCGACGGTAAGTTGGGTCGTTGCTTCCTCCACGGCGAACTCGGTGATGCCTTGAATGTTATCCTCTGCGCGGTTGGACAGAACCTGCGCAAGCTCCTACGTTGGCTTTTTTGCGCCTGGTCTTTATTGCTCTTCGGTCCAACCGGTTGCCGCCATGAGCTTAATAACTCACTAGGATTCCGCTCGAACTCACCATTAGTGGACCAAGCCGCATCGCTTCAAGCCAGTTGATCGAAAATCGTCTTATTCAGGGGCGACTAGATAAACCAACGGGCAGCGGAGGGTAGGATTGCCATGAGGAGTCTCCGATGATCGGCAAGAGTGTTGTCCGATCTATACGGAAGTGAAGGCCTTTTGGTTGCAACCCGCTAATCCTGCTGGGTCAGCACCTGAAACTCGCGGACCGTTCCCTCCGGCCAAGTTTTCTCTGTCAAACTGAGTTCGCCGGCGCTGGTAATCCGTACAAGCGTAGAGGAGCGGGTACCATAACCGGGACTTTCTATGAAAAAACTCGATAGCTTGCGTTCCCATTCAAGGGAAACCCCCGTATTAGGCAAATCGCTATCGGCGGCGCGGGTGCGGTTGGCCAGTAATTCAAACAAATCAACCGTAGTCGGCTCTTCGTCCGCAGCCAACAACTCGCCAAGCTTGCGGCGGCCCCATTCGACCTTGGGCCAAGACGTATTGAGCAAATGATTGCTTAATCCATGTATGCCTGGTTCCAAACGTCGCGGACTGCCGGACTGGTTGGAGTAGTACCATAACGCCGTGCTGTCTCCTACCAACACATTAAATCCGTTGTAATCCTGGCCATGCCGGGCTACCACATCCAGGTATGCTTGGGGCGATTCCTTGCCCCGCAGGAACTGGCTGATCAGTTCTCCACGCGAGGGTGCGTCGGACCGGAAATCGCTAGGGTTGCGATAATTGGTGATTGCAGCGAAACGACCTTGGCGAGTCACGCCCAGCCAGGTGCCGCCGCCTTGCAGATCCCGACCGGCCAATACCTCGGGCGCCTCATGCCAAAACGCTGCCGGTACCGTGGGACGCGCATAGAACTCGTCGCGGTTGGCAGCGAGCAGCAACCTATATCGCGGGTGAGTTTGATAGGCGAATAAAATGAGACACATTGTTGGGAGTCGGCAATGGTTCTACGAGTTGTAGTATCTGCATGGCGTAGTAAGTCAGCAGCATTTCGAGCACCAGTAAGGCGATGCTGATTGCGATGAGGCCAAAACCCATCCGTCGCGCCTGGGTTCCGGTACGCAGAAGGGTCGGGCGAATGACCCGTTGGCCTGGCAACGGGTATTGATTAGCCTCAAGAATGCGTCTGGCTAGCCAAAGCAGCCAGCCCACGAAGCCAAACACGAACACCGGCATGGTATAGAAAATCCACCGAATCAACGTGAGTAAACGCTGGTGATCGCGCGGATCGGAAGAATTTAACAGCGTCCAAGCGTGGATATTCAGGCTGTAAACCAGCCACAAGGCCAGTACTGCGGTTATTACAAATCCCCCCAACACTTGGCGGCGTAGTTTCTTGTCCGCCGGAATGATGATGGCTTTGGACATCAGCCGTCGCCGGTAGCGATAGGCCGTGATGGGTCGCGTATCCATTCGCTCCAAGAACCGGCGTAGAGACGAGAACCGTTAAGTCCTGCGACCTCCATAGCCAATAGATTATGACAAGCCGTTACTCCGGAGCCGCACATGTGGATGATCTGGGCCGGCGTTTTTCCGCGCAACACTGCAGTGTAACGAGCCGACAATGTTTTGGAAGGCAGAAACGTACCGTCAGCATTCAGATTGCCTTCGAGTGGCAAATTCACGGTTTTGGGTATGTGGCCGGCCACCAGGTCGATAGGTTCCTGTTCACCTCGAAAACGGATGGCGGCGCGGGCATCAAGCAGTAATGACGTTGTCTCTTTGTTATTGACCAGTGCGGTCAGCACCCTATCGCTGTCTACCCATTGACCATCATCCGGCTGTGCCTGAAAGCGTGCCGGCTGTGGGTGGGAGTGTCAGTGCTGAGCGGTAAACCGGCACGTTGCCAGGCTGCTAGGCCGCCGTCTAAAACCGCACGCCGATCATGGCCCAACCAACCCAGCAACCACCATAAGCGGCTGGCAATCATGCCGCCCGCATCATCATAGACCACCACTTGAGTGTCTGCGGAGATGCCCCAGCGGCCAAGGGTTTTTGCCAGGACAGAGGGGTCCGGTAACGGATGACGACCGCTGGTTGGGGTAATGGGGCTGGATAAATCCTCGTCCAGATGCGCATAGCGAGCGCCTGGAATATGCCCTTGCCGATAAGCACGGCGACCCGCTTCGGTATCCTGCAAGCTGAAACGACAATCGACAATCACCCAATCCGACTGATTGAGGTGTTCATGTAAAACTGTGGGTGTTACCAGTGTGTGGTATTGCATTGTGAATCACGTATAGCTGCGGAGTTGTACTGGACGACGTCGCGGTCCCCAATGGCCGGGTGTGGCTTCGAATATTCCGGCACAGGCCGTGCCACAGGCAGCGCAACAGCCGTCCGCGGTTAGATTCCAGTCGCTGAGTGTGTACCAATCGCGGCCGATCAACTTATGGCCGCAGTGATGACAGTAAGTGCTGCCACCGCCTTCGTCATGCACATTACCAGTATAGGCATAGCGCAAGCCATTCCGTAACGCAATGTCCCGCGCGCGAGTCAATGTGGTAGGTGGGGTGGGCGGATGGTCCAGCATCTTCCAATCCGGATGGAAGGCGGTGAAATGGATCGGCACGTCGGGGCCGAGATGATCTACGATCCAGCGGGTCATCTCGTCGATTTCCTGCGCGGAATCATTCTCGCCGGGAATCAGCAAGGTGGTGATTTCAAACCAGACTTGGGTTTCTTGTTTGAGATAAACCAAGGTGTCCAATACCGGTTGTAAATGGCCACCGCAGATCTTCCAGTAAAAACGTTCGCTGAACGCCTTGAGATCGATGTTGGCGGCGTCCATGTGGCGATAAAATTCGCGCCTCGGTTCCTCGCACATATAACCGGCAGTCACCGCTACCGAGTAAATACCGTATTCCCGGCAGGCTTGCGCGACATCAATCGCGTATTCCAGAAATATAACCGGGTCATTGTAGGTGTATGCAACGCTGCGACAACCCAATTCATGAGCCACCCGGGCGATTTTCTCCGGCGCGGCGGCATCGGCGAGGGTGTCCGTCTCGCGGGATTTACTCATATCCCAGTTCTGGCAGAATTTACAGGCTAGATTACAACCGGCCGTGCCGAAAGACAGAATCGGGGTGCCCGGCAGGAAATGGTTTAGGGGTTTTTTCTCGATGGGATCGATGCAGAAGCCGCTGGAGCGTCCGTAAGTCGTCAGCACGATCCGGTCTTGTTGGCGGGCGCGCACGAAGCACAACCCGTTTTGGCCTTCATGGAGCTTGCAATAGCGTGGACAGACATCGCACTGGACCCGGCCATCTTCCAATGGATGCCAATACCGGGTGGGAAAACCTGTCAAGAGCGTTGATGCAGACATTAAACGGTCTCCCTAATATGGAGATATTTCAATCAGTTTTATGCGATTACCGCACCGCAACAAAAGTTCCTGTTGCTTAGTCTATAATAGCTGTGATACATGCAAAGTAAGTAGTCAAAGCGTATTACCGGTTAAATTCTACACCCGATTATTGCATAGCAAACAGTGACAGGAGGCCAACTCCATGACCACCATACGCGCTCCAGCTGTAGCGGGAATGTTCTATCCCAACGATCCGGGGGAGTTGCAGGCCCAAGTTGATCAGTTTCTGGATCGTGCCACTTGCCTGGGGCCGGCGCCAAAGCAATCATTGCTCCCCACGCCGGCTATGTGTATTCCGGTCCGGTAGCGGCTTCAGTGTATGCGCGGTTGCGCGAGGCGAGCACTCGTATTCGCCGGGTAGTGTTATTGGGACCGAGTCACCGGGTGGGTTTTCGCGGCATTGCCATGACCGAGATGCATGCCTTTGCTACTCCCCTAGGCGAGATTCCGATTGATCAGGGGGCGATGGAACTGATTGCCCATCTGCCCGGTGTCCAATTAATGGAAAAAGCCCATGAACGTGAGCATAGCTTGGAAGTGCATCTGCCATTTCTACAGGAAGTGCTGGTTGACTTCAGTTTGGTCCCATTGGTGGTGGGCGAGGCCAAACCTGAACAAGTGGGCGTAGTGCTGGAGGCGCTCTGGGGCGGACCGGAGACCTTGATTGTGATTAGCTCTGACTTGAGTCATTATCATGACTACGAGACAGCCCGTTATCTGGATCAAAACACGTCTAAGGCTATTGAAGAGTTGCGTTATGAGGATATCAGCTACGAAAGTGCCTGCGGTCGCAATCCTGTCAATGGTTTGCTTTGGCTGGCTCGACAGCGTGGATACACGGTCGAAACGGTCGATTTGCGTAACTCCGGTGACACCGCCGGACCGCGCGATCAAGTGGTAGGCTATGGCGCTTATGTCATCCGCACCCAGTGAAGTGCTGTCTGCCGAAGATCGCTCTGCGCTGCTTGATGTAGCACGGCAGTCCATTACCTCGGGCTTAGAACACGGTTGTGCTTTGAGCGTTGATCCAAGCGAATATTCAGTCTCCTTACAGCCTGTTCGGGCAAGCTTTGTGACCTTGGAGCTGGACACGAACCTGCGCGGCTGTATCGGCACCTTGGATGCCCGCTTGCCGCTGGTGGAAGATGTGGCCGAACATGCCTATTCCGCTGCCTTTGAAGACCCGCGTTTTCCACCGTTGCGTAAAGCGGAGTTTGCCGAGTTGGTACTGCATATTTCGGTACTTTCCCCGCC
>JAAUQA010000092.1 GCA_012032855.1 Candidatus Competibacteraceae bacterium | reverse complement strand
TCGAGCACCATGGCCCGCATCGTTGCCGGAACAACCATTGAGTTATCCTCCAGGCTGACTCGATTCAGCGGCGCACCGTAATCAGGGCTGTTCAATGCTGCTTTTTCCCTCCCTCTTGATGGGGGAGGGTTAGGGTGGGGGTGAAACTAACCCACTGAAGCCACACGAGTTACCTCCTATCCCAACCTTCCCCCGCCAGGGGGGAAGGAGTCTTTTGGAATAGCATTGAACAGCCCTGGCACCGTAATGGCTGCTGCGACAGCTATTCCAGGTGATAGTGCTTGAGTTTCTTACGCAAGGTACTGCGGTTAATACCGAGAATTTCCGCGGCGCGCGTTTGGTTGCCGCGCGTATAACGCATCGCGGATTCCAACAGCGGCTGTTCGACTTCTTCCATCACCAGCTTGTACAAATTGGCGGGCGCCTGCTCCCCCAATTGACGGAAATAGTCCTGCAATGCCAGCTGTACCTGTATACGCAGAGGAATAACCTGCGAATAGCTCATAGGGAGAGCTTCGGGCTTGGGGTACGCCATGCTACCGGTGACTCCTTGAGTGTTCAGTTGGGTATTTTCAATTCGATTGTCCCACCTTATATCGTGATACGTGTTGGTGGGTTAAGCGCGGAGCTTGGAACACGCAATACAATTATTATACGCAAGGTTTTAAAGCGTTCCTAATGCCTCGGGTCGACTTTTGTGGGGATTTTTCCGAACCTTCTGGATTTGTTGCGATTTTATTTTCTAGAAGTTAAACGGGCGACTAACTCCAGCAGAGAACGATACTCAATACGGATATCATCTTGGCCGATCCGCCATATCGGTCCAGCAGAATCGACGGTTACCGTGATGCGCAAGGCGGTGGTTTGTTCATCCAGGCAAATCCGGCCCGTTCCAAGGCGCGTTCGGTCCAACGCCGGGGTAATCCTTCTCCGCTCAGCGCCACGCGACCGGCTGTGGGTTGCGACAATTTGAATGAGCCGGTATACGGATCGAAGTCCACGCCTTCGCTGTGAAACGCGCTCTGCAGGGCACCGGTCAATACCAAATCCTCCGGTGCGCCTACCTGTACAGGCCCCTGCAGCGGTAGCAACCAAATTCTGTCAGCGCAGCGCAGGGCCAAATCCAAATCATGGGTGGATAATAAAATGGCGTAATTGCCTTCACGCGCCAACCGGCGCAAGGTGTTCATGATAACGACCCGACGCGGCAAATCGAGAAACGCGGTCGGTTCGTCCAAAATCAATACCGTCGGTTCCTGGGCCAGCGCGCGGGCCAGCAAAGCTTTTTGCCGTTCTCCATCGCTGAGTTCGGTCACCGAACGGTGTGCTAAGTCGAGAATGCCAACGGTTTGCAAAGCCCAATGGATAATCTTGTCATCAGCGGCGCTGAGTCGCCCGGACCACTCGGTATAGGGATAGCGACCCAGCGTGACTAATGCAGCCACCGTCAAACGACTGACTTCGACCCGCTCGGTCAACACCACGCTCAAACGGCGGGCCAGATCGCGGGGTTTAAGCTGTCCCATATCCTCCCCTTGTAACCTGACTTGACCTGCCAGTGGCCGCTGCATTCTGGCCAGCGTGCGTAACAGTGTCGATTTGCCCGCGCCATTAGGGCCTAATAAACAGACTAACTCGCCCGGCCACAACTGAACTGCGATATGCTCGGCGACCCGCCGACGTACCGGGGTGCTATAGCCTATCGCAAGATCGCAAGTTTCCAGAACCGGTTTCACGCGGAAGCGGGCTCGACCCGCTGACCTTGGTGCAGCAGAATCCACATCACCGTGGGTGCGCCGATCAATGCAGTGACGGCGTTGAGCGGCAAACTAATATCGCTGCCCGGCAAACGCGCCACACAATCGGCAAGCAATGCCAGCAAGCCGCCCAACAGCAAGCAAGCCGGCAGCAATACCCGATGATCGGCGGTGCGAAATAAGGCCCGGCACAGATGCGGTACGGCGATGCCGAGAAACGCGATGGGTCCGCAGTAGGCCGTGGTCGTTCCGGCTAACAACGCGGCGCTAGCGATGATCCAGTACCGCGCCACGGTCACGCTGAGTCCCATACTGCGCGCATACGTCTCGCCCAATAACAAGGCATTTAGCGGCTTGGACAGAAAATAAGCGATGACTAGACCTACCCCAACCACGGCTGCCAACACCGCCAGTTGCTGACCGTTTACGTTGCTGAAACTGCCAAAGGTCCAGTTCAAATAGAGTTGCACCTGTTCAGGAGCACCGAAGTGGATGAGCACACTGACGATAGCCGACGCGACATAGCCGAACATCAGGCCGAGAATCAACAGCGTGGTGTTGTGCCGAATGCGCCGCCCGATTACCCACACCAACTCATCACCACGGCGGCACCCGTGATGGCCGCGCCGGTCAAGCCCAGATGACCGAACCAGCCTAACCCGGCCAACGCGCCTACTGTGCCGGTCGCCAGTGTGACCAAGGCTACCCCGAGACTAGCGCCGGCGCTGATGCCCAAAATAAACGGTTCCGCCAACGGATTAACGGAATAGCGTCTGCATTTGCAGTCCGCTCACAGCTAACGCAGCCCCAGCCAGAATGGCGGTCAGCGCCCTGGGGAGACGTAGCGTGAGCACGATGTAAAGCCAGCTGGGTTGAGTGGGTTCGCCTCCCTGCAAAATAGTGATCACCTCATTGAGAGGAATAGCTACGGAACCGAGCGCCAGACTCGCCAAAAATGCACCCAGCAGAGCCAAGCTCAACCCGAGTAGCGCGAACTGACGCAAACCCGGCATGGCACGCCACGCGATAGGGGAACCGATCGGAGATTCGGAAAGGGAAGATGGCGTCATGGGCATTACGGTAATTTGCGAAAATACTTCAAGGTGTGTTCCGGCACTAGGGACGGATGAAAAATCTTGATCAGATCGGCCAAAATCATATCCGGTTCCAACGTCGCCCGTTCCCAGTAATCGTTGCCGCCGGTCGCGCTGAGACGAGCGTTATTATTGTAAACCCGACCGTGCTGATAGGCCGTGAATACGTCATAGCGGGCATCCGCCGCCTGCATGTCGGCGCGGGTCAGCCATTCATTCTTGGTGGTCAGCCAGTAATCCGCTTGCCAGGCACGGGCGTAAACCGCCTCGAAATCGAGCGGGATATTGCCGGTGGCATCAGTATCAGCCCATAGATAATCGCCTCCGGCAATATCCAGCAGTTGTGCGAGGTAGCTGTTGCCACTGGGCACGTACCAAGCGCTGCCATACAATGCGCCGGTCAAAACGGTAGGCCGTTTCCCGTCAGGAAGATCTTGGGTCAGTTCCGCGTAAGCGCGGTAACGGCTGGCAATGTCGTTGAATACACGCTCCGCTCGTTGCTCCTTATTAAACAGCGCGGCAGTAAACTTCAACCATTCGGTTCGACCCAGCGGAGTCGGTTCGGTGTATTCGGCATTAATCACCACCGGAATACCGACTCGTTGCAGAATCGGGTGCACATTGTGCTGCGGCTGATCATAGGCCGTAGCCATCACTAAATCGGGTTCCAACGCCAAAATGCGTTCGGCATCAATCGTTGTCCCCCAACCGACCGCAACCAATTGGCCTGCCGCAATTTTCCGATTCACCGTTTGTGAGTAAACCCGGTCCAGCGAGTCCAAGGCCAGTAGCCCATCCAATACATCCAAAAGTTCCAGATGGGGCAACTGAGGTTTGGTGAGCGCGATCACTTTAACGATAGGCACCTCAATGATCTGCGCATCGGGATAACCCGTGGGTGGCGGTGTACCGCATTGCACCAGCACGTAACGGAAGTTTCGCGTCGCGCCCGGCCAGGGGGTCAGTACGGTGAGCACTTTGTAATGACCGAAATAGTCCAGCGTAAAGCCACGTGCATGAATTAAGCGAGCTTTATCAGGGAAGTAATCGACTTGAGGGTCGTACTGTTCGACGCAATCACGGTGGGTTGAGGCGAAAGATAGCGCCGTGACAGCAAGGAAAATCAGCAACAGGGTTGCTAAAACCAACAGACTCTGCCCCGCGTAGCGGAACAACAGAATAAGGCGATTAAATAGGCGATCCATGACGGTTACCGCAATAGTGACGCTAAAATCGATGCGTCACCACCGCAATTACCGCACCAGAGAGCACCCCGCTCGCTGGTTAGGTGACGCGTTCGACGGCAGGTCTCCTGGCTTGCGGGTCATGGCCGCTATCCGGCCTTCCCGGTTTCCCAGTGGCATGGTGGATAGCGGCTCGCCGCTTACAGTTGCGGGGGCAGCCACGGTTTCAAGCAAGGCTTGACCGTGTTCCCTTTTAATCCTCGAAGGGGAACCGTCGGTTAACAACCATACCGGATTTGTGCTTTGCGTCAAGCCGCTACGCTATGATCGATTGGCCGCTACGTTAATGACTTCTGCGTCGTTCCCGCAACAGGCAATACAAGATGTTGGGACTCATCGGTTAATCAAGCTGCTACATTTTTATTGATAGCTGAATGTTCTTTCCCGCCAAAGGTAATAACTCAGTGACAATCGATAACAATAGGCTTGACTCATCGGCTGCCGATGCGTCTAAGGGGGATGCCGTCAAGTCCAAGCAAGCCACTCAAACCGAGACCCGTAAAGCCGCTGTGGAAGAAGTATACTGGACGCACGAAGGTGACTACGGGCCCGATCACTGGGGCGAGTTATCCTCTTCGTTTGGAGTTTGTAGGTGGGGGAAACAACAATCGCCCATCGACCTGGTTGGACGCATCGCGCAGCAATTGCCAGCAGTCACTTTTCACTATCAACCGTCTGAGATTCGTATCCTGAATAACGGACACACGATTCAGGTCAACTACGATGCCGGTAGCCACCTTGAAACGAATGGCAAACGCTACGATTTATTGCAGTTTCATTTTCATTCGCCCAGCGAACATACCATCGACGGGCAACGGTTTGCCGCTGAATTGCACCTGGTGCATAAAAGCGTTGACGGCCAGCTGGCGGTAGTGGGGTTACTCCTGCAGGAGGGGGAAGAAAACAGGGCGTTTGAAGCGGTATGGCATCACTTCCCAGCCGAGGAAACGGCGGAAACATCGGTTGGTGAACAGGTCAACGCCTTAGACTTTTTACCTGACGACCGAACCAGTTACCGTTACAACGGTTCCCTGACGATGCCTCCATGCACGGAAGGGGTGAGCTGGTTTGTAATGACTACGCCAGTGACAATATCGGCCAACCAACTCGCGGCGTTCAGAAAGATTTTCCACGGTAACAACCGACCTGTGCAGGCTTTGCAGAGGCATCAGATTGTTACCGATAAACCTAGCTCGTGTATTTTCGGCCCGGCACAATGCCATGATTTCATTGTGCCAAGCCGATTGATCAGGCATAGAAAGCATTCGTCAGAGACCCCACAGAAAATGGCGCTCCTATACTTTTTTTCCAACTTCTTTCCTGAATGCATCTAAAGGATAGCCCAAAAGATTACTCTCCTGTCTGCCATCATTAATATCGTGTGTAGCAATCCGAGCATTCTCAGCGAGAACCTTCTTGTCGTCTAATATTTTCAAAAAGGTTAGAAAATGCTGAGTCGTGGGTTTGTAGTGACCACTGTTATTATCGACGCGCATTACTTTTCCGTTCTCGACAGTCATCATGCCTGCGCAGCGTACTTTGCGACCACCGTTGAACGAAGAATGATGGAAACTCCCAACGACATGATTATGAATCAGCAACTCACCCGTTGTTAGCCACGCAAAAGCCTCGCCGGATTTTAGCGTACCTGAAGCGGTGGTAAGTGCTGTTGGTTGCTGATTTCCCAACCATGAACAAGCCACGAGCTGGTTGCCGGACACAAAAACCCGGCGAATACCATTATTGGGTCCGTATAGAACACTGCTGACTACCGGTCGAGCCGACTCTAGATATCCCTCTTGCGTGCAAATCGGATGTCCCTCAAGCCACACAAAAAAAGGTAAATCGCTAGTATTATTGTACCATTTAATAAAAGCCGCACTGATGTCGCTGTGCTGACCTGACACCGGTTGCTGTTTCGAATCAAATTCGACCTCGATAGGACGATGATACGGGTCCCATTTTCCGGTTTGACGCCAAGACCAAGTTTTAGCAGTTTGGGATCTTTGATAGCTTTTGTTTGAGATAAAAATTTTTTGAATTCAGTAATACTGCCTAAATGCTTTACAGGACTCTTTTCGAGTTTCAATAAATAGCCTACTTTTTTATTTGCTCTTTGTCCTAAGGAATAAACCCAACGATCTATATTTTTCTCTTCGATGGTTACAATCGTAACCACTTCTTTTTTAGATTCTTTCTAGAAGACTCTGACAGTTTCTTGTTATTAGATTTCTGATAACCTGATTTATGCTTTTTATTTAAATAATCTGTGGCCAAAAGGGAGAGTTCCTCTAGCTCATTGATACGCTGATAGAATTGGCCTACATCGGTTTTTTTGATCAAATGATATTGACGCAGCTTGTCCGTAATAGGGATGACATCCTCATCATCCTGACTACCAGTTTTTGTAATACCTTAAACCATGCTTTGTTCGGTATCACATCGCGCCAAGGGTGTTGATTACCAGACATATCTTGTCTCCCCGCATCGTGAATAATTGGAATCAGGCTATTAATTGCAAGCGCTGTTTCTTGCCTGGTTTCTGGTTAATTGGCTTGTCGTTACAGTGCTATTGGAATGACATATACGGCTCATCTTTCCAAACAGATGCATACACATTTGCGACTTTTTTAGCGTCCCTATAGCCGGTCTTCCCGGCAACTTCAAGATAGCCCCTAATCAGGCACCCGCCGCCGCAACTCGTCAAGCCAGACTGTGGCTTCCGAATCGCTGGGTGCCCGCCAGTCGCACGTGGCGAAAGCGAACCACCGGAGCCTACTTTGGGCGAATTGGGCACGCAGGACCGCTTGAACTGACTGATTTGGAAAAAACGGAACAGAAAGGTTTCCAACCAGCGCTTGATGATGGCAAGAGAGTATTCATTATGCTGATCAGCCGGCAGTGAGTCCGGCCAAGCGCCCCGTGTTTTGTCACTCCAAGTATGGTAACTGAGAAACGCGACCTTGCTGGGCCGGAACCCGTAGCGGGTAACGTAGTACAGATTAAAATCCTGTAGCTCATAGGGTCCGATCACAGCTTGCGTGCTTTGGGCCGGTTCGTGATCTGCTTCATTGTCTCCGCGAGGAATCAATTCCGGCGATATTTCCGTGTCCACAATCGCTTGTAAAATCGTGCTGGTTTGCCGGTCGAACTGTTCGGTGGCGATTACCCAACGCAGCAGATGCTGAATCAACGTCTTGGGCACCGAAGCGTTGACGTTGTAGTGGGACATGTGATCGCCCACCCCATAAGTGCACCAACCCAATGCTAATTCGCTTAAATCCCCCGTGCCGAGCACCAGGGCGTTATGAAAATTGGCCAGCCGGAACAGGTGCGAAGTCCGTTCGCCGGCTTGCACGTTTTCGAAGGTGATATCGTAAAGCGGTTCGCCGTCGGCGAACGGATGACCCAAATCCCGCAGCATCTGTAAGCAGGACGGGCGAATATCCAGTTCCTTGCCGGAAACTCCCAACGCGTTCATCAGGCTATGGGCATTGCGCAAGGTCCCACTGCTGGTCGCAAAGCCGGGCAAGGTATAAGCCAGAATGTTGCTGCGCGACAGTCCCAAGCGATCCATGGTTCTGGCCGCCACGATCAAGGCATGGGTGGAATCCAGCCCGCCGGATACGCCGATGACCAATCGCGCAATGCCGGAACTTTGCAACCGCTTCATCAATCCGTGCACCTGGATGTTGTACGCCTCGAAACAACGCTCATCGCGCTTGGCCGGATCATTAGGCACATACGGGAACCGTTCCACGCTACGCTGCAACACCGTCGCCTGAGTGGGAAGGTGAAACTCGAATTCAACCCGGCGAAACGCTTGTAACTGTTCCCGGTGCACGCCGACCACATCGTTGAAACTGGTTAGCCGCATCCGGTCTTGCGCTAGCCGTTCTAAGTCCACATCTGCAACGATCAGCTGTTCTTGCTGCGCAAACCGTTCGGCTTCGGCGAGCAATTCACCATTTTCGTAGATCAGTGCTTGGCCGTCCCAAGCCACATCGGTAGTGGATTCGCCCGGTCCGGCGGCGGAATACAAATAGGCGGCGACGCATTTGCCCGATTGTGCGGCGCACAGTTCACGCCGATATTCCGCTTTGCCGATGGTGACATTGCTGGCAGACAGATTGGTCAATATCGTCGCTCCGGCGAGCGCTGCGTAGGTGCTGGGAGGGATGGGTGTCCATACGTCCTCGCAGATTTCCGCGTGTAGGGTGAAATCGTCTACATTGACCGCGTGGAAAATCAAATCAGCGCCGAACGGAACCCGTTCTCCCTGGAAAAACATCTCCCGACCGACCGCAAAACGCCCGGAAGTGAATTGGCGTTTTTCGTAAAATTCCCGGTAGTTGGGCAGATAGGTCTTGGGGGTAATCCCGAGCAGCCGCCCGCGATAAATGACCAACGCGCAATTGAACAATTTGCCCTCGAAACGCAGCGGCGCGCGACCAACAGGACCGGCTGTAAATCGCGGCTTTCCATAATGAGGGTGGCCAGCGCGTCTTCGGTTGCGTCCAGCAACACGTCTTGATGAAACAAATCCTCGTTGCTGTAGGCGGATAGGCCAAGCTCCGGGAACAGCGCAATGGCAGCTTGCTGTTCCGAGGCCCGGCGGGCAAGCCCCAGGATGCGTTCGAGGTTGTAGAACGGGTCGGCCACCCTCACGAACGGCACAGCGACCGCCGCGCGGATGAATCCGTGGGAATAAATACAATGAAACGGTTTGCTCATTACTCGCGCTCTTGTAGTTCAGGCGTTTATGGTTCCAGCTGTGCACCGCAATATTTACAAAATCGGGCGTCGGTATCGTGCAAAGCCACCGAGCAACCCGGACAAACGCGGGCGCTGACCGGCTGTTCGCCGGCCCGCGACAAGGCGACAGTAACAATGCCGGTCGGGACGGCGATGATGCCATAGCCCATGATCATCACTAGGCTGGCGAATAATTGACCGAACCAGGTTTGTGGTGAAATATCGCCGTAGCCGACCGTGGTCAAGGTCACGATAGCCCAATACATCCCGCGTGGAATGCTGTCGAAACCGTGTTCTTCGCCTTCAATCAAGTACATCAGCGCACCGATGATCATAACCAGGGTCAATACGGTCAGGAGAAAAACGGTAATCTTGCGCCGGGTTTCCCACACCGCGATAGCCAGCACCCGCCCTTCGCTGAGATGCCGAGACAGTTTCAATACCCGGAAAAT
>JAAUQA010000556.1 GCA_012032855.1 Candidatus Competibacteraceae bacterium | reverse complement strand
GCCGGGCAGCGAGGCCGGCGAGACTGTTCCGCGTACCGGCGGGCGCTGTCGAACTCTCCGCGTTCAACCAGCATGACGGGCCCATCGCGTCTGTTCCCCGCCGATGCCGTTGTCCTGTGAGTCCGAAGAAGACCTGTTGGCGCAATTGCGTCCCGGCGTCGATGGCTTGGTGCTAAAACTGGGGGCAAACCGCGCGACTTTCCTACCCAGTGTCTGGGAGAATTTGCCGGATCCTTATATCTTTCTGGCTCAGCTGAAGCAAAAGGCGGGGTTGCCGTTGGATTTTTGGTCTACTGATCTGCGGGTAGAGCGCTATACCACCGAGTCGTTCGGAGATGAAACGAGTGCTTAATAGCGAGTTTCCTGCTTGGGTTACGACCCATCATGATAATACGTTCACCGCTTATCCTGAGGGTTGGGCAACGCTGATAACAGTGCTGTCGTCCTCTCCTCGCCGGCTTCATGCTGAGGAGTATTTTCCTGCACGAGATGATATACCGTTCCTGCAAAAGCGATAGCATCGCCGGCGTTCAGGTTGGCTTCGATTGCAACGCGCTCACGATTGACGTAAGTGCCGTTGGTGCTGCCCAGATCGCGAATAACCAATTGGTTGCCGCGGCGGAAAATCTCCGCATGTAAGCGGGAAATTTTAGTCGATGGAATGCGTAAGTTGTAACCCGCTTGACGACCGATACGAAAAGGAACTTGATTGATCGGCAAACGTTGCGGTAAATCCAGATTGTCGGATAACCCCTCCAAAAACCATCCCTCCAACGGCGCGTTTTCAGGG
Organism: Candidatus Competibacteraceae bacterium; assembly: GCA_012032855.1. The sequence goes on along the minus strand of JAAUQA010000556.1, from coordinate 2,301 downwards.
CTTGAGGCAATTTTACCGGTGTGGATATACGCGCTACGTTGATTTTTTGCTTGCTCTATCAGCGCATCGCTTTTCTTTCTCCAATCCATCAGCCAAGTAGGTAACTCACTACCCGGCATGGGTTTCCCAATCAAATATCCTTGTACTTGATCGCAGCCTAAATAGGACAGCAAGTTCCAGTGGGTTTGCGTCTCCACGCCTTCGGCCACAATACGCATGCCTAACTTGCGCGCCATCTCAAGTATAGATTCCAAGATGACTAGAGACTCGTCGCCCTTGACCGCTTCGTGCACAAAAAACCGGTCAATTTTCAGTTCATTGAAGGGGATACGCTGGAGTTGCTGAATCGTTGAGTAGCCGGTGCCGAAGTCGTCGATCGATAGGTCGATACCCTTAGCGCACATCCGCTCCAAAATATCCAATGCTGCCGGACTGTCTTGCAATAATCCGCTTTCGGTTACCTCCAGCACCACTTGCGCGGGCGCAATGCCATGCTGGTGAGCGAGTCCTGCGAGAGACTCGGGCAAATTCATTTCATTCAGATTGAAGACCGAAAGGTTAACGGCGACTTTTAAATCCAGTCCTTGATTGTTCCACTGCCCGCATTGAGTGAATGCATGGTGGGTCACCGCCTCAAACAACTGGGTGATCAGATTCGCCTCTTCGGCCAGAGGAATGAATACTCCGGGTGGTATCAAGCCGCGAGTTGGGTGTAACCAACGCGCGAGTGCTTCTACGCCGATCAACTCACCGGTTCTAGGGTTAACCTTGGGTTGAAAATAAGCGCTGAGTTCGCCTGTTTCGATGCCATGGCGCAGGTCATCAATGGCGATAAAGTCGGATGAACGTTCCGCCGTCCCGAGTATGTTGAGTCTGGCTTCCTGGAGTAAGCGGGTGAGTTCGGCAATGGTAAACGGTTTAGTCAGCGTGCCGGTGATCTGTAGCCCTTGGGTAATGGCAAGTTCAGCGGCCGCTTGTAGCACGGGCTTTTTGATGCTGCTCATTAAGATGAGCGTTGCACTACACTGTCGGCTGGCTAAATAGCGAAGATGTTCGACCGCTTTTCGCCCGGGTGTCGCCAGATCGAGTACAAGCACAGCGATGGGGTTTTGCAGTAGGGCTTCGAATTCGCTGATGCTGGTAGCGATTTGGGCAGTGAAACCGGTTCTCTCGGCAACTTCGCTAATCAGATTGCCGAGTACCGGATCGTCATCGAACACCAGCAACCGGGGAGTGGTCATGGGGCACTTATGGCGCTGATGGTGATGATTTTCGGGAAGTGGAGTTCATTAAAAAGGTCATTCCCTGGAGTGAGGGGTAATGAAAGCCGATCTTATATCATCATCTTTTGACCTGTGCTACTTAAGCGGAAGAATAACCTGATCAACAGCTTGGATTATCCTTCCGCTTAAGTCTGATTGTTAGCTGCTCTTTTTAAAGCGCAAGCTTTCTTGTTCGGCCTCAAACAGGATAGAGGCCAATTCATGTAAACCCTCTTCTTGAGCACATTTAGAAATTTCTGCCCAAGGTGCACCTTGATCAATAGCGGCGGCTGTTTTGCTTTTTTCCGGCAGATTCTTGCGAAAGTTATTGATGATGCCGGTTGCCAGCGAGTTTAAATCCTCACGTGGACCGGTTGACTGCCTGAGTTCCTCTTGTTGGGCCTCAAATAGCACTGACGCTAACTCGTGCAGCCCTTCTTCTTCGGCGCACTCGGAAATTTCCGCCAGTGGCGCGCCTTGATCAATAGCTGTCGCTGTTTTACTGCTTTGAGGGAGGTTGTGGCGGAAGGACTGAAGGATATTGTCAATGTTTTTCATTTCCACGAGATCAAACTCCGCTGTAACTGAATGAAACAAATACGCATGACCTTGCTGGGAGCTTTAGAATAGTTTTTCTATAAGGTGTTTACACCAAAGGCCACACCGGCACTATACCTTTGGTGTTATAGATGATCAACAAGCTTACATCCCGGGAGTTATTTATAAACGATCATATATCATCATCTTTATAATTGCTGGGAAAAGTACCATAACTCCCCTATAATCGCCCACTCAACATTCCTTAAACAAAGCTCAGTCAACATGCTCGACCAAAAGCGATTCAGAACCGAACTGGAAGAAACCGCTCAGCAACTAGCAAGGCGCGGTTATCTTCTTGATCTAGAAACCATTAAAGATCTGGAATCCCAACGAAAATTCCTGCAAATTAAAAACGCAGGAATTACAAAATACCCGCAACAGCCAATCTAAAACAATAGGAAAAGCCAAAGCGACCGGTCAGGACATCGCCCCATTACTC
>JAAUQA010000555.1 GCA_012032855.1 Candidatus Competibacteraceae bacterium | reverse complement strand
AGACGAAGGCGGCAGCACCGCGATCGGTGCTGAGGAATCGTATCGGACCGGCAGTATCACTGTCTCCCATGACGGAAAAACCTTCGAACTGACCGACGGTGCGGTTGTCATCGCTGCGATCACCAGTTGCACCAACACCTCTAACCCTAGCGTCATCATGGGCGCCGGATTATTGGCGCAAAAAGCGGTGGCCAAGGGATTGACGGTCAAGCCTTGGGTCAAGACTTCACTCGCGCCCGGCTCCAAAGTCGTGACCGAATATCTCAAGGAAGCCGGTTTACTGCCCGATCTGGAGAAATTGGGTTTCGATGTGGTGGGGTATGGCTGCACGACCTGTATCGGCAACTCCGGACCGCTGCCGGAACCGATCAGCAAAGCAGTTTATGAGGGCGAGTTAGCGGTCGCCTCGGTGCTGTCCGGCAATCGTAATTTCGAGGGACGCGTCCATCCCGAAGTGAAAATGAATTTTCTGACTTCCCCGCCGTTAGTCGTAGCTTACGCCTTGGCGGGCACGATGGCGGTTGATCTATTCAATGAACCGCTGGGTACGGACCAACAGGGTCAGCCGGTTTTTCTGAAAGACATCTGGCCGTCCCAGCAAGAAATCCAAAAAGCCGTCACCGAAACCGTATCGCAAACCATGTTTCGGCACAGTTACGCCAATGTCTTTAAAGGCGACGAACGTTGGAACGCAATGGCCACTCCCGAAGCCGGCCGTTACGAGTGGGACGCAACCTCGACTTATATTCAGAATCCGCCCTATTTCGTAGGGATGGCTCCTTCTCCAAAAGGGATCGAGCCGGTCCAGGGTGCCCGCTTGCTGGCCATGCTGGGCGATTCCATCACTACCGATCATATTTCCCCGGCAGGCGCTATCAAACGGGACAGTCCCGCCGGCCACTATCTCATGGAGCATGGCGTCGAACCTAAGGATTTCAATTCCTACGGTTCCCGGCGGGGTAACCATGAAGTCATGATGCGCGGGACATTCGCTAATATCCGCTTGCGTAATGAACTGGCGCCGGGCACCGAGGGCGGATGGACTCGTCATCAGCCATCAGACGAGCAAATGTATATCTACGATGCTGCTATGCGCTATCAGCAAGAAAAGGTTCCGTTGCTGGTCATCGCCGGCAAGGAATACGGCACCGGCTCCAGCCGCGATTGGGCCGCCAAAGGTACCTTGTTGCTGGGCGTGCGGGCGGTGATTGCGGAAAGCTATGAGCGCATTCACCGTTCCAATTTGGTGGGCATGGGTGTGTTACCGTTGCAGTTTCGCGAGGATGAGGGCCGTAAGACATTAGAGTTGACCGGCCAGGAAGTGTATCGCATCGAAGGCTTAGAAGCAGGTGCTAAGCTGGTTACGGTGATCGCCAAGTCCGCCGACGGTAAAGAAATCCGCTTTCAAGCGCGGGTGCGGATTGATACACCTAAGGAATGGGAGTATTACCAGCATGGCGGGATTTTACAGTACGTGCTGCGGCAGTTGGCGGCGTAGGGTAGATTGAGTCTTGGTAGGGGTACTTCGGCTCTCAGCAAAAAAGCGGGATAAATCCCGGCTTTTTTGCAGTTCCATGTCATGCCTATGGCAATTTAGCAATAAACTCTTCTGCTCGTTGCTTTTGCTTCGCGTTACCTTCCTGCAATACTTCTTCCAACAAGGTGCGAGCGCCAACCGGGTCACCCATTTCCAGATAAGCCGTGGCTAGATCAAGTTTGGTTTCAACATAATCCTCTGCCGACGCTGACATGGCGGAGATAGGTCTATCTTCCTTGTCGTCAACTTGCTGAACAAGGGGTGAAGTTCCTCCATCCAAAGCAAAATCCAGATCCGGAAATTGGGTTTGCGGCGAATCCTCTTGTTTTCCAAGTGGTGCCTCTGTGGTCGGTTCGAAGTCAAAATTCAAGCCTTTCAACTGGTCTTCGAAATCACTTTCGGGGGGCGGTGAAGTTTCGGGAACAGCGAGTTCACTCAGCGATTCTTGATTGAGTCGCGCTTTGGGTTGCTCATCCGATAGGTTAGTTGTGGCAGTCGGTGGCTCCATGTCCGGTAACTGCCAGTCGAGACCGTCGAGATCGCTAAGAATATCTTCCGCGGTTGCGGGTTTGGTTGGTTGCTCAGCATCTTTATCACGATTAAACGATTCGAAATCAAGGGTTCCGAAAGGATTGTCATCCGGTTTCGCTGGCTTGGGTTTAGGTTTGGCAATGTCGGGGGCATGGGGAATTGTCGCCGGTTGCGTTTGACCCGTACCACCGAACAGCGGATGATCAGGGACAAGAATCCGGCCCATTTGTACGACGTGGGCCCGACAAGGGATCGGTCTTATTGTTCAAGTTGTCGTGAACGGCTTGCGCGCCAGTCAGGAATTCATCCTGATTCTTGGTCGCGAAGTATATATCCAGCAATTTGACTGCTAATGCAGTATTTTTAGGCTCCTCACGCAAAGCCAGGCGAGCGGTATTTTCAGCTTCCGGATAGTTGCCGCCGGCCATCAATAGATCGATTCGTTCCAACGGACTGGCAGCCGGTTTCGCGGCAGATCGAGCCGGTACCGGTTTCTTGACCACCGTGTCGCCCAGCGCCGTGGTAACCGGTTCCGGTTTATTCGATGCGGCCAACTTGGTCGGTACAGGTCGATCTTCGAACAAAGCGTCGTCTTCTTCGCCCTCTTCTGCTTTTTTACGCCGCAAAAACATTACCGGCAATGCGATGAGCAGCAATAAGACAAAACCGATAAGCGCCCATGCGGTAGGATTCTTAAACAGCGGTTGTTGCAGCAACGCGGACAACCCTTCTTTGGTATCGGAACCGGGTTGTTCAGCAACCGGTTCAATCGGCGTTGCATCGGGTTGAGCTTGCGGTTCCACTTCCGCTGGCGTTTCGATGGGCGATGGTTCGGTTTCCGCTACCGGTTCGGAAGTCGGTGTTTCCGTTTCGGGGCTTGCGGTCGTTGGTTCCTCACCCGCCGTGGCTTCCTGTTCCAGTGGTTCAGTCGTGCTCTCGGCGGTCTGCGCTTGCGGTGGTTGTAGGGGTTCCGGAGTAACCTCTTGGAATTCCGCCGCCGGAGGCGGTTCAGGTTGTGCGGGTCTCCGTTTCGC
>JAAUQA010000091.1 GCA_012032855.1 Candidatus Competibacteraceae bacterium | reverse complement strand
ACCGCAATTAGTGAAAAGATCGGTGGTGCCGCCGCCCAGATCAATCACTAGAATGACGTCCCCCTAGCTTGACTTGTTTTGCGCCAGTTGCCGCCGCTGGCCTGAATCCAGCTATACAATGCGGCTTGCGGTTCCTCCAACAAGGTTAAGTGTTGGAAACCGACCGCCGCCGCAGCCTCAGCCGTGAGCTCTCGCGCCGCCGGGTCGAAGGAAGCGGGAACGGTCAGGGTAACCGGTTGTTGCGTTAACGGGTGATCCGGATGCTGATGATCCCAGGCTGCTTTCAGATGCTCCAGATAATGGATGGACGCCTGCAAAGGTGATAGGGAATTCACCTCCTCCGGCGCACCGACCGGCAAGATAGGCGCACGGCGATCCACGGCCGGATGGCAAAGCCAGCTCTTGGCGCTGGAGACTAAACGAATCGGTGTCCGACTGCCTAATTGACGAGCGAGTTCGCCGATCAGTAACCCGGACTGCGTTCCCCAAGGCAGGGTCAGATCATCCGGAGCGAGCTCATCGGGATGCGGCAAATACACGAACGACGGTAATGCCAGCCGCTCTTCCACAGCACCCGGGCCGGTCAGTTGAGGTATCCTGACCACCTCTTGAACGACCTCTTCCCGCTCACTTTGGTTGAGATCGACATGAGAGAGGACGCAATGAGTGGTTCCCAAATCGATGCCTACCGAGTAACGGGATTCGCTCACAGTTCGACCTCCGCTGGTGCTACGATGCGCACATCATGGCCTTGCGCCAACTTGGGCAGATTGATTTCTGCTACCCGCCAACCGTGGTGCTTTAAGGTGCCGGTAAAGGGGGGAGAGCCGACCACGTTGCCGGTCAACCGCACGCTAGCTGCATCAAAGCCTTCTGCCAAGGTTAGTCGGGCACCTTCGGTCTCCTCGCGTATCGGCTCGAATTGGAAATGCTCGTGCACGGTTTTGCGGCATCCTGCGTGAACCACGCGAGCGGCGCCGCCGATTTCAGCATCGGAAAACTGGCTGACGTCCTCTTGCAGAAAATCCACGAATCGTCCTTCCTGCTGGAGCAGTCCCAGCAGTTGCAATGCCGAGTCAGGTAGGGTTTCCTGCAGCACAGGTTTGGAGGGTGCCGGCGTTGCGACCGGTTCCGGGCGTGCTGCGCTGCGGCCCGGGTCCATTTGAGCGGCAAACTCCGGCGTTTGACCACGAATTTGCCAGAAGGTGTTTGAGGGCTAAGACTAGGCGATTGAGAAAAGAGAGGTTGGGCTCGCTCATGAGCACGCTCCTAAATCGTAAATTTTTGCAGTGGCGTATGCTACCATGAGGTAGATATTCAGCCAGTCTTATATGATAAGCTCTACTGTGCTGAGTAAATACTCAATGTCTTTGCATATTGTGGGTAAGGTTTCTTTTACGATTTATCGTTGCAGGAACCGGAACTTAGGCATGTATTGTGTATCTTTGTCAAAGGCATTGCATCAGCACCGATCTGTTTCGAAAGGGCCGGAAGTGATAACTTCTCAACAACGATTCAAGCACCGACCGATGGATAATAAATGATTGTGGTGATTTCTCCTCCCGATTACACTGAAACGTTATCTTGCCACGACATTTTCGAATTTGCAGCAGGAGGGGGATGATGGCCCGCATACTCATCGTGGACGATTCACCGACCCAGATGTTCACGCTTAAAAAAATTCTCAGTAAAAACGGACATGAGGTGATAACGGCCGAAGACGGCGCAAAAGGTGTCGAAGTCGCCACCCAGGAATTGCCTGATTTGATTTTAATGGACGTTGTCATGCCTAAACTCAATGGGTTTCAGGCTACGCGGCGTATCTCCCGCAACGCCAGTACTAAGCATATCCCTATCATCCTGGTGACCACAAAGGGCGAGGAAACCGATAAAATCTGGGGACAGCGCCAAGGTGCCAAAGCCTACGTGACTAAACCGGTTGATGAAGCGGAGCTAATTAGCAATATTGATGCCTTGCTGTCGGGTAGCAGCGGATAGTTGCGTCCTGCAATCGACGAATCGGAGCGTGTGATTTGAACAAGGTGCGTTAATCCGATTCCGGCTCGCCTGAAAGACTGTGCAGAAAATCACGGATACCATTCTCGTAGTGCTTCCCGCTGTGCAAAAAACCGCTGTTATGATCGCCGCTAATGACCAGCCATTGCTTGGGTTCGGACGCGGCTTCCAGCAGGCGTTTGCCATGTTGAAAAGGAATAATCTCATCGTCAGGGCTGTGAATAATCAATACCGGACAGGTGACTTGTTGTAAATTCGTTCGCGTATCGTAATTCATGCGGCTCAAGAGGCGTACCGGCAACCACGGATACAACTCGGCGGCTCTGTCCGGTACCGAGGTGAAGCTGGATTCGACAATTAACGCACCAACCGCATGGTGCGCAGCCAACCATGCGGCTACCGCTCCCCCCAGCGAACGTCCGAATACGACGATTTCCTGCGCCGGAATGCCTCGATGCTCGGTTAAATAGTGCCACGCCGCTTCGGCATCCTGATATAGCCCGGCTTCGGCTGGCGAGCCCTCGCTGCGACCATATCCGCGGTAATCGATAATCAGGGTAGCGAGTCCCAATCGATGGAAAATCTGCAAAGATTCCAAACGGTGCGAGATATTGCCGGCGTTGCCATGAAAAAACAACACGGTGCGTCCGGCTTGTGCGGCGGGAACAAACCAGCCATGCAAACGCAGATGATCGGCGGTGATCAGGGTAACGTCCTGATAGGCTAAACCGGCTGCCGCCGGAGTGGCGACTAACTCTCGACCCGGCACGTTGGGTATATGGAGCATGCGCGATTGCAACAAAAACAATAACAGCGCAACTCCGCAATACGCCCCGCCAAGACTGAGCAACAGCGTCCAGAACAGGCGCATTTCAGCGTCGCTTCAACTCGTTTTTCTCCAACACGTCCAATGCCGCATTGAGATCCTGTAAACGTTGCCGGTCTCCTCCGCGATCCGGATGATGGCGCATAGCCAACCGACGATATTGACGCTTGATCGTGGCAAAATCGACCGGATCGGTCAGTTCTAATACAGCCAAGGCGCTGTGGCGGCGATCTTGACTGTGATAACCATCCCAGAACTTTTTTAGCAATTGCACAACATCGGCGTTGGTGGTGTTATCTAGGTGAGATAAATCAGCATAATAGGCGTGTAAATAATCGGGTTCGGTCAATCCTTCCTGACCCGGTTGATAAGGTTCTATAGCGATGCGTAAGGGATCAATGCAAAGATGGGCGCTTTGCTCTTGCCTAAACCGATCACGCAATGCGTACAGAACATGAAAGAGTTGGAAGTGGCCGCGAAATAAGGTCAACGGATCCAGCAAATCTTCGAATCCGAGCGCCTTGAGGAAGGTGTGTTCGCTCAACCCATCGTGATGAGCTTGCAATATCGCCAAACTCGACTTCAGAGATCATAGCAAGTCTGCTCGGGTTGTTCGCCAGCCACCGCCTATTCCCCCGTCTGCAATAGCAGACCCCGCCGCCGAGCCAAGCGGAAAGTCCCCAGAAACACCGTTATACCAACGCCTAAATAAAGCACATTCAATCCAATCGCATAAAGCATGTAATCAACCCGAAAGTGCTGTTCCAACAAAATAGTCCGCATCCCTTCGAAGACATAACTGGCGGGCAGCAACCACGCCAGCGCTTGCATCCAGTCCGGTAAAATTGAGACGGGGTAATACACCGCGCTGATCGGAGCGATGGCGAACACCGCCACCCAAGCAATACTTTCGGCACCGACCCCATGACGCAGAACGAGTGCGGTGACGACCAAGCCGATGGCCCAGCCCATAACCATCAGATTGGTGAAAAAGCCCAGTAATGGCAAACCGAGTTCAAACAGCGAAAACCCGTACAGCGGAATAGCGAGTAATGCCGCCGTGCCGACCCCGATCAGGGTGCGTATCAGGCTGATGATCATCAATGACCCGATCGAGTTCGATAGGGCGCAGCGGACTGACGAATAAATGGCCTAAATTACGCGAATGCAATTCCTCAAAAAACACCACTGACAAGCCTAATTGTCCGCGAAACAGCACATCCCATAACAACACTCCGGACAGCAATATCCCACCGGCATGACTTAACATCGTGCTATCGGTGGCGAAAAATTGAGTAATAAACCCCCACAACACCACTTGCACCGTCGGCCAGTAGGCCAACTCCAGTACCCGCGGCCAGGAACTGCGCAATAAATAAACATAACGCAACACCATCGCGCTGATGCGTCGGACCGAGAAACTGCTCATACGGCGACTTCTCCGCTTTTTAATCCGCGCGCGATGTCCAGAAACACTTCTTCCATGTCCTGTCGTCCATATCGCCGAATCAATTCATGCGGTGCGCCTGTGTCCACAATATGTCCGGCGCGCAGCATGATGACTTGATCGCACAGCCGTTCCACTTCGCTCATGTTATGAGACGCGAGCAACAAGGTAGCCCCGCTGCGGTGCTGATACTCTTTGAGGATGCTACGCACGCGATCGGCAGTATCGGGATCCAGTGAGGCGGTCGGTTCGTCCAGCAACAGCACCTCAGGTTCATTCAGCAACGCCTTGGCTAACGCTACTCGGGTGCGTTGCCCGGCGGATAGATTACGGTAAGGACGACGCAGAAACGGTTCAATCGCTAATTCTTCGGCTAATGAGTGCACCGCGCGGGGATATTACGTAGGCCGTACAGCTTGGCGTATACCGTCAAGTTTTCCGCTACCGTCAACCGTTGCGGCAAATCGACGTAAGGGGAGGAAAAGTTCATGCGCGGCAAGACGCGATAGCGGTGGCGCAGGATGTCTTCGTCCAAAATCCGAATAGTACCGCTACTGGGCAGCAGCAAACCTAACAGCATGGCGATGGTGGTGGTTTTGCCGGCGCCGTTACCACCCAATAATGCGCAGGTGTTGCTGCGTCCTACCTCGAAGCTAATGCCATTGACCGCCTGTACCGCGCCGTACTGTTTGTTCAGATTGTCTACCTGAATGACAACATCAGGCATCCGGGTGCTCCAATTCTTCCAAGGCAATCAAGTAGCCGTCCCGGACAGTAATATTTATTGGCTCCAGGCTACGGCTTTGGCAGGGGCCGGAGATGCACAAACCATCGTGGATACGAAACTGCGCGCCGTGCAGGCCACATTGGATCAAAGTCCCGGTAAAATCCATGAATTGATCGGGCTGCCATTCCATAGGGGCTCCGGTATGTGGACAACGGTTGCGATAGGCAAACACACCGTCGGCGTGCGCACGACTAGGATATCTGCGTAATACGCGGTTGAATCGGTAGAAAAACCTTTACTACTACCCACCGGTAGTTCTTCCAGAAGACAGAGCGGCTGTTCTGTGTCGCCTTGTTGCGAATCGCTCATGGTGATCGTCTTACTGAACCGAATCTCAAAGCTAGCGACGGGCTTTTGCTAATTTCGGCAAATCACCGGCCAATCCCATCGCTCTACGGGCCAATAGATTTTTAACCGGGGAGAAGGCATTGGTCACATTAAGACCGGTGTTGCGTAACCACATTACAGGGGAAAACGGGCTGTCGAATAAGCGCTTGCAAACGTCCAATGCGCCTAACATCAGAACATTTTCTCCCTTGCGCCAGCGTTCATAGCGGCGCAAGGTTTTCACAGCACCTATAATCCGTTTCTGTGCGGCTGCTTCAAGCAGTACCTCGGCTAAAACAGCCGCGTCTAACAAGCCCAGATTGACCCCTTGACCAGCCAGGGGATGGACCACATGAGCAGCATCGCCGATTAAGGCGAAATGTGGTTTGACATAGGCTTGTGCATGTTGCAAGCGCAGTGGAAAACTCGCCCGTGGACCGACGCTGGTGACTTTGCCTAGACGCCATTCGAATGCTTCAGCGAGTTCCACGGCGAAGGTTTCCTCATCTATTGACAACAAATAATCGGCACGCTCCGGCAGCGTAGACCAAACAATACCGCAACGACCGTCATGCAAAGGCAGAAAAGCCAGTGGACCGGTAGGTAGAAACCGTTGTCGAGCGGTTTCTTGATGTGGTTGAACCGTATCCACTATGGATACCACCGCCTTTTGCTCATAGCTCCAGCCATCGACAGCAATACCGGCCCACTGCCGAACCTTAGACTGAGCGCCGTCTGCGCCCACTAACAAACGAGTCCGCAATTCCCGACCGTCCGCCAAGCGTAGTTGCAATCCGGATTCACCGGTATCAGCCATGGTCAGCGCAGCTGGACAGAACAGGGTTATATTGGCAAAAGTATGCGCTTGGTCAAGCAAAGCAGTCTGCAACACGCGGTTTTCGATAATCCAACCGAGCGAAGGTTCACCTAAAGCGGCGCTATCGAACTGAATTGAACCGTCGCCGCCGGCGTCCCATACTTCCATTTGACGAAACGGACCGACTCTGTCGTCGGAGATGTGTTGCCAAGCCCCAACCGCTTCGATAATCCGTTGCGAAGCACGGCTGATTGCCGATACACGCAAGTCCAACGCAGCGGCGGGCCGGATGCGCTCTAACGGCGTACCCTCCACCAGCGCTACGCTGAGTGTGCTATCGCCTAACGCACAGGCTAATGCAGCGCCTACCATACCGCCACCGGCGATGACGATATCGAAATCCTGTGTGGTCATAAACCCTTCTCGGCCGCCAAAGGCAAGCCGCGGGCTAAACGCGGCAGATGGCCGGTTAGTCCCATGGTTCGTCTCGTCAGTAGCCGTTTCACAGGAGGTAGTAGATCGAATGCTAGTAATCCGAGGTTGCGGATATGCCGCAAAGGTGGCAAAGGATTGCTGAATAGCCGAGCCAACCCGTCGGTGAAGGCCACCGCTTGACGCTGATCCCAGCGTCGCCATTCGTCATAACGGGTCAGTACCCCCACGCTGCCGAAATCCTGTCCGGCGTGTTGCGCATCGGCGATAACTTCAGCGAGTACTGCTACATCACGCATCCCCACGTTGAATCCTTGCCCCGCAATCGGATGCAGCGTGTGTGCGGCATTACCGATCACCGCGACTCTTGGTCGAGTATGCTCGCGCGCCTTGAGCATCAGTAGCGGATAAGCCTGGCGTCGCCCGGCGCGTTGGAAACGACCCAGTCGTTCGCCAAAGCGGCTTTGCAAGAAGGCTAGAAATGCAGCATCGTCGAATGCCAATAGGGTGTCTTTATCGCTATTCTCTATCGTGCAGACTACGGCGCAACGATTCTCACTCATCGGTAACAGGGCGACCGGCCCGGAATCGGTAAACCGCTCAAAGGCGACATTGTGATGCTCATATTGCGGGGTCACATTGGCAACAATTGCGGTTTGTCCGTAATCCCATTGCACCGCATCGATGCCCAGTTGTTGCCGCACCCGAGAACGAGCGCCGTCGGCAGCGACGATGAGTCGGGCCGTGCAAGACGATAGACGGTCCTGCCAACGCACCTCGGCCCGTGCCGTATCCGGCTGAATTGTGAGGGTTTCCAAACTCGCGGGACACAGCAATTCGACGTTGTCGAGTTCCGCTAAGCGAGAAGCCAATGCAGTACCCAGTGCGCGTGCCTCCACCACGTAACCCAACGCTTCTACACCTTCATCGCGGCAGTCTAATCGCGCAAAGCCCGGTCCGCCTCGCTCCGAAACGTGGACTTTCTCAATCGGGGTCGCCAGAGTTGCAATGGCTGGCCATAACCCGAGTCCGTCAAAGATTCGCCGGGTGCCGTAGGCGAGTGCTAGGCTGCGTTCGTCATAGCCCGGTTCGCTGGCGGCGGTGAACGGCAATGCTTCGATCAAACCGATACGCAGCGTTTGATCCGCCAATGCGCAAGCCAAACTGGCACCGACCAGCCCCCCGCCAATGATCAATAGATCATAATCGGATTGCACGACTGATTACCTCCGCATCAAGGTTTCAATGGCATCCGGGTCCTTGGGAACGGCGGCGGTCAGCACTTCGTTACCGGTCTCGGTGACCAAGACATCGTCTTCTATGCGAATACCGATATTCCACCAGCGCTGGTCAATACCCTCGCTACCCGCCGGAATATAAACACCCGGCTCAACGGTCGTCACCATGCCGGGTTCCAGGTGTCGCCATTCATCATCGACTTTGTAATCGCCGACATCGTGCACATCCATGCCCAGCCAATGACCGGTGCGGTGCATGTACAAGCGTTTATACCCTTCTTCTTCGATCAGCTTATCCGGCTCACCGTCCAATAAACCCAGCTCCACCAATCCCTCAGTCAGTACCCGGACCGCCGCATCATGAGGGGTATTCCAACGTTGCCGGGTCGCACCTGCGCGATGGCAGCATGTTGGGCAGCTAATACCAACTCGTATAATGTACGTTGTTCTGGGGTAAACCGGCCATTGATGGGGAAAGTGCGGGTAATATCGCTGGCATAGCCGTCCAATTCTGCCCCGGCATCAATCAACAGCAAATCACCGTCTTTTAATTCGGCATTATTTTCGGTGTAATGCAAAATGCAGCCATTCTCGCCGCCACCCACGATTGAAGGGTAAGCCCAGCCGGCACCGTGGCGAACGAAAGTGTGCAGAATCTCGGCTTCGATTTCGTATTCCATCATGCCGGGCCGACACGATCGCATCGCCCGCTGATGCGCCTCACAGGCAATGCGTGCCGATTCCCGCATGACCGCGATTTCCGCCGGACGTTTACGTAGTCGCATCTCATGGAGTATATGTTCCAAAGCGATGAATTCATAAGCGCGCGCACTCCAGTACGGGCCTTTGCGCGTACCTGATTCAGCCAGTCCATGACTTGACCGTCGAACATCGGGTCGTAGCCCATTGAGTAATAAACCCGTTGCCGGTTTTCTAACAACGTCGGCAATAGCGCATCGATTTCTTGAATCGAATGCGCGTTACTGGCGCCATAGCGCGCTACAGCACCCTCCTGACCGGCGCGCCGACCGTGCCAAGTTTCCAGTTCCGGATTGCGTTCCCGACAGAACAAGCTGAATTCCTGCTCGTGGCCGGGCGCTAACACAGCTAAGGACTCGGGTTCAGGGAAGCCAGTAAGGTAGTAAAAATCACTGTCCTGCCGAAAAGGGTAATGCACGTCTCGGTTGCGGGCAGCTTCGGGCGCGGAAGGAATCAGCGCGATGGCGTCGTTGCCCATGTGTTCCATTAATCGTTGGCGACGGTGGGCGAATTCAGTATCGGGAATGGTTGCGAAGGACATTCAGTGGGTCACACTCGTGAATTAGTGCCAGTGGGTAGGTTTAATCGGTCGATCAGCCAGCTCCTGGTAGACTAGCAGCACACCGACGCGCACATATTCGACAATTTCACAATACGCCTGTTCTTCTCCGTCGTCCGCGGAATCTACTTCGCAACGAACGCCTTGGGTAATCATGGATAGGTCTCTGAG
>JAAUQA010000554.1 GCA_012032855.1 Candidatus Competibacteraceae bacterium | reverse complement strand
CGTCAGTGTGGATTGGGAAACCGGCTGACCCGTGTCTAACGGATCAAGTGTCGGCGGTGTCGGCACGGCACTGTCACCCGTGGCTTCGGCCCGCGATGCTCGTGAACCGTCCGCCAATACTTGCAGGCGGTTGTAAGCTGGCGTTTGCTGGCCGCCAGGGACGGATTCGACCGCCTGCATCCCGGCGCGCGCGCCTGTCCTGCAACCGAGATGTCCTGCTCCCAGTTCAGCCAAATGTAAAACACCAGACTAACGATAATAACGCCCGCTAGAATCAACAGTTGCTTATTGGGCACAGGAAGCGCCATAGAATTACTCCTGAGTAATGATCTCAGTCATGCTGCCGTTGAAGCTGACCAATAATACGGGGACGTGCGGTAGTTTGTAGGCGTGCAAAAGACCATTGGGATTGCTGGCCCGTTGGCTGTACTCCGGACTGTAGACTTCGGCAACGGTGCGCAGGTATAGATCGTCCCCGACCCGCCAGGCCATGGCCTCGGGTTCCACGCCATGGACCTCGACTTGAATCGCCGACGCCACGGGCGGCAACCCATTCAGGACATTCAACAAGGCCGGCTCGATATTGCGCGGGCTGACCGCCTGATATTCCGGTTCGGCATTCGGACCCGGCAACGGTAACTTGTACTCCTTGCGGACATCGACCACCTGCTGCCCCAAGGCCAACGTCAACACAATCGGCGTCTCCAGCCCTTTCAGAGTCACCACCAGGTTGCCCGTACCTTGGCTGGCGAGCGGTTGCACCACCAGCACACTGGGCAGATCTTCCGGATTACCGCTAATCGAATTGGCCGTTACCGAAAATAGACCCTCATTGAACCCCTGATCGCCCGTCAGCGGCCATACCCGACCGGTGCGATCGGTAAATATGATGCTGGTACCGTACCCTTGCACGACCCGTAAAATCGGCGGTTGCGCGGCGTTCAGATCCAGCGGTTCGCTGTCCTGGTTCATTTCCGGTGGCGTATGCATGGACGACAATGCTTCAGTGGTCTCCAGCGATTCGATCAGCGTTTGCAGTTGATCCAGCGTCATCGGCATCAATTGGTCTTCGGTGGTCTCGAACGCTTGTTCACGGGCGTCCTCGCGTAGGGTTTGGCGACCCGCATTCTCGGGGAGCTCCCAAGGCGGTACAGGTGCGACCGGCTCGTTACCGAGTGCGGTTGATGTCAACAGCAATGCCGCCAACATCAGCAGGAATGAGACGATTCGCGGCACCAGGGCTTTTTTAGGTCTACAGAGGTTGGGCGTGACCATAGGCATTATTCTCGGCCGCTAGCTTGTCGGGTAATCATTTGATGAATGGCATAGCCTCTGGCGAGTTCATGGGTAGGAATCCGCACCACCAGCACTTCAACCACATTCTTTTGTGGCTGGCTTTGGCTGCTGCCACCTTGATAGCTGACTTGAATCGGTACTTCGATGCGCCAGGAGAATCGATTGCCGATGCGCCCGAGGTTAGTAATGATCGGGGGTGCCGTTGCGACCACCTGAGTCACCAGACGGCGTTTTTTGACCGCTTCCAGAATACCGGCCTCATCCAGGGCATCCCTGTGTTTGCGAAAACCCCGTGCGGTAAATAGCTCGCGCATTTCCGAGAGTTGTTGTCGGAAATGCACGAAATCAAGGGTGTAGGCTTGGGTGACCGACTGTGTGACCCAGGTCAACATCACTTCCGGAGCCACATACGGCTCGCTGATCGGGACCAGCGGAATCAATCGGCCATCGGCGGTCGTGGCGAAATACTCCGGGACCGGCGGGTTAAATACCGACCAGACATGGCCGGTCACACTGCACAGCAGTGCGATGCCCAGGACGCCATTACCCAGTAATGACCAATTCAGTTTCAGCCGGTAATCGTCAAGCAGATTGTGGACCGGCGCGGCGCCCCGTATCCCGCCTTTAACGATACCGCTTGGTGGCGGGACAACGCACTCGTTCACTGAATCAGCCATGGGCATCACTCTTCAAAAGCGTAGAAACGGATTATCACTGTGCTATGCTTAACGCTATTAATGTTATGTTATATTTATTATATAACAAATATATTATTTATTAATAACCCGAGCTTTTTAACCATGAGCACGCCTGACCTTGATGCTTTGGCAACCCTCCAGCAGCTCCCGCAAGCCACACACTGCTTAGCGCGCATGGGGAGTTGGTTGGAAGAGCTACTCGCGCGAGATCGCCGGGGCGAATTGGGCGGTGGTTTGAGTGTGGCTCAACACCTGGAGCGGTTGCGGGGTTTTGGGGCTAGCGAGATCGGCACGCTGGTAGGAGAACATCGCGGGTTATACAACCCTTTCGATACGGCGCGCGAGCTAGTCGCCCGCAAGTTGCTGCTGGATTTACCCGAACCCGGCAATGCGCATCTGCGCCGGGGCGTTTCGCTAGAGCCACTGATTCGTGCTGAGTTTCTGCAGCAGAGCGGGGCGATCCGGCGGGAGGATCTCACCCAGCAATTGGCTGCACACCGTCCTTCCCAGTGGCCCTGGATGCAGGCGACGCCGGATGATGTGGTCGAGATCAACGGGGTACTGGGGGTGATTGATTACAAAGCCCCGGCAGAACCGATCAGTGAGGTGTCACTGAGCTACCACTGCCAGTTGCACCAGATCGGTTTGCTGGCCCAGGACGTTGGATTACCGCTGGCATTTCGGGCTGTCGTCGCCTGGAACATGGCGTCCTGGTCGCCCGATGTCTTACCATGCCCTCATGATCCGGCGTTGGAGCAGGAGATCATCGCAGCGGGCAGCCATTACTGGACCCACCACGTACTAACCGGTGAGTTACCGCCGTGGCCAACCACTCCCCGGCTGAATCTGAGCTTGGCCGAGGTGACCGTTGAAGCCAAGCAGGAGATCGAAGCGTTGGCCAATCGTTTTCTGCGCTTGGAAATGCTGGCCAAAGAAGCCAAAACCCTCAAAGATGAAGCCCGCGAGCGGCTATTTGCCCAGTGTCACACCCACCAATTGGGTCAGGATGTCGCCAGTGGCGCGGTCAAGCTGACTCCGCAATCGAGCTGGGACAAGGACGCCGTTGAGGCCCGGCTGAGTGAGGTGCAACGCGTCCAGTTCACCATTGCTCAATGGGACACCG
>JAAUQA010000090.1 GCA_012032855.1 Candidatus Competibacteraceae bacterium | reverse complement strand
CATCCGGTTTGTGCGGAACACGATATGGGCTACGGCCATCCGGAATGCCCGGAGCGTCTGACCGCGATTCTGGATGCGCTGCGCAAACCGGAATTCGCTGACTTGCAATGGCGGGAAGCGCCTCCGGCCGAGCAGGAACAGCTTACCCGGATTCACCCCGCGCACTATGTGGAACGCATTATGTCCAGCGTACCGCAAACTGGATTGCGGGCTCTGGACGCCGATACGTCGCTGTCACCTCAATCGGGTGAAGCCGCTTTGCGGGCAGCAGGCGCATTTTGTGCGGCGGTGGATGCGGTGATGAGTGGGGAAGCAAACAATGCATTCTGCGCCGTGCGACCGCCGGGACATCATGCGGAACCGCAACGCGCGATGGGTTTTTGTCTGTTCAACAACGTTGCCGTAGCCGCCGTTCATGCGCAAGCCGTTCATGGCGTAGATAAAGTCGCGGTCATTGATTTCGATGTCCATCATGGCAACGGCACGCAGGCCGCCTTTTGGGATTTACCCAAGTGCATGTATGTCTCGACCCACCAATCGCCATTATATCCCGGCACCGGTCGACGCAACGAGCGCGGGGTCGGCAATATTCTCAACGTGCCGCTGATGCCCTACAGCGGTACCACAGAACTCCGGGAAGCCTGGGGAACCATTATTATGCCGGCTCTGAATGATTTTCGGCCCGATTTTATACTCATTTCAGCCGGTTTTGACGCCCATCAAATGGACCCGTTGGCTGAGTTGAATTTTACTGAAGAGGACTATGCTTGGATAACTCAAGAAATCCTCGATATCGCAGCTGACTGTTGTCATGGCCGGGTCGTGTCCGGCCTGGAAGGTGGGTACAATCTGCGCGCTTTAGCAGCCAGCGCTGCTGTACACGTATCGACATTGCTCAAGGCGACGAATCCTTGACGCACTAGCAGCTGATCACCGGGTGCAAGACTATGACCGACAATCCCAATGACACAGCGTTGCAACAAGACGCCCAAGCGTTGATCAAACTAGCCAAACTGACGCAATCTTTGAAGCATCTTGGCGAGGCTGCCCAAGCAGTCAATCGCGAGGCTATCGAGTTGGCACATTATTTTGACCATAAACTGGCCGCTGTCTCCGCTACGGAATCGACCCCGACTGTACCGGAATCTGATTATTTCAGCGACACTGGTTACGGAACGCCGAGTACCACGGTTTCATTTCAAGACATTGAGCGGCGACGACGCTATTATGCCGGGTTGCCGCCGATGGATGAGCTGGATGCCGCCTTTCAACAGGCGATGCGAGAGGCGGAACGCCGCAGCCGTTTGGCGCAAGGCGGATTTCCGTTGGACGACGAAGACGACGACTGAAGCGGCGATTGCCGATTACTCCTACCCCCACCAGCCCCTGGAGAACAGCATGGCGAACGAAGGTTTCCACGAATCAGCCAGTGAGTTAAGCGATGCCACCAAAGACATGCATCGAGCAATCCAATCCCTGATGGAAGAATTGGAAGCGGTCGATTGGTACAACCAACGGGTCGATGCGTGTAAAGATCCGGAACTCAAGGCGATCCTCGCCCATAATCGTGACGAAGAAAAGGAACATGCCGCGATGGTATTGGAATGGATTCGGCGCACCGACCACACGTTTGACAAGGAATTACGCGATTATCTGTTTACGGAAAAACCCATCGCCGGTCTGGAGCACGAACACAAAGACTGACAGTGACAATCATTTGCTTCAACGGAAACTAACGATGTCGTCCAAGCGGCGGCGGGCGCTGGGTTCCGGCAATTCCGCCGGATAACCCAGACCCAGCAAGGCGATGGGGATCAATTCCGGTTCTAGCGCAAGCACTTGGCGCACCTGAGCCTCGTCGAACTGACCGATCCAAATCGATCCCAGTCCCGCAGCCACTACGGCGAGCTGCGCGTAAGCTGCTGCAATCGTTGCATCTTGCAGTGCGTAGAGTTGGGCTCCGCGCTCACCGAATGCGCTGGCCGAACGTGGCGGATCGGCACAAAACACTAGACAAGCCGGCGCCTCGGCGAGAAACGCCTGATGCTGCGCGGCATTCCCTAGGGCGGCACGATCAGCGGTATTCTGCACGACAAAAATCTGATAAGCCTGTAAATCCCCTGCCGAAGGCGCAGCACACGCCATTTCCAAAATAGCGTGCAGTTTTTCCGTTTCGATCGGCATATCCGGTTGGAATTTACGCACCGAATGACGATGGCGTACCGTTGAGAAAAAATCCCACATGATCGGCGGTTCCTCCAACTAACTCATAAGCTCAAGCCGAATAACGAGAATGAAGAGGATTCAATCTCCTCACCGTTCAGTAGAGCAACCAACTCTGGAATATGGGGAGAGGCTGGATAATTGCCCCGCAGCACCCGCATACTATCCGCCGCCAAATCCGGCAACCCCAACTTGACGTAAGCGCGGGTCATGACAGCCAGCGCATCGGGGACAGCTTCTGTACGAGCATAATTCTCCAACACAAATTTAGCCCGGTTAGCGGCAGCGACATAAGCCCCTCGGCGCATGTAATAGTCGGCGACGTTGACTTCGTAAGCCGCCAGATTATTGTGCAAAAACACCATCCGTTGACGCGCATCTTCGGCATAGGTGCTGTCCGGGAACTTGCGCACTAACTCGGCGAAGTCATCGAAAGACTGCTTTGCCGTTCCCGGGTCGGTTTTGGCCGGATCATTGGGGACGACCCGATTAATCAAGCTGGCGTCGCGCGAGTAATTGACCAGCCCCTTCATGTAATATGCGTAATCGACAAAGGGATGACGGGGAAACGTGCGGATAAAACGGTCGGCGGCGGCAATTGCTGAGTCCGGCTCGTTGTCTTTATAGTAGGCGTAGATCAGCTCTAACTGAGCTTGCTGGGCATAACGACCAAAGGGATAACGAGCCTGCAGCTTCTCGAAATATTCGATGGCGGTTTGATAATTACCCCCTTGTAGCGCTTCCTTTGCTTCGTTGTAGAAGCGGCTGGCAGACCACCCTTCGGTAGGATCGATCTGGTCGGGTAACCAGGAGCAACCGAACACATTGACCATAAGCAACAAAACGGCTAACAGTAGAGGGCGTCGGAGAGCTTGCGTAGACATAGGTACACATCGCTTGGCTGATTAACTGTGTCTGTCAGTATAACGTGCCCACCCTTTGAAACACTATGCCTGAGAATGAATTGATGGAACAGGTATCCTGTCGCATTCCCATAAACTGTGCCGGCATGCGCCTGGATCAGGTGTTGGCTGAATTGCTTCCCGCCTTTTCTCGCAGCCGATTGCAACACTGGATCCGATCAGGAGACCTACAGATTGATGGCCGGATGGTCAGGCCACGCGAGCGTGTGCTCGGCGGGGAAATGGTCAGCGGCGCATTAAGCCTGCCAACAGCGACTGAGGATCAGGCGCAGAATATTCCGCTCGCCATCATCTTCGAAGATGCCGAAATCATCGTGCTGAATAAACCCGCCGGCTTAGTGACACACCCTGCTGTCGGTAATCTCGACGGCACCCTGGTCAATGGGTTACTGCATCATGCCCCGGAGTTAGCGAACCTGCCGCGCGCCGGCCTAGTGCATCGGCTGGACAAAGATACGTCAGGATTATTAGTCGTAGCCCGTACTTTGCGCGCTCATACCGAGCTAGTTCGGCAATTGCAAGCGCGGACCATAGAACGAGAGTACGAAGCAGTGGTGAACGGCGTTATAGTGGCGGGCGGTACCGTGAATGCGCCACTTGGCCGTCATCCGGTGGATCGTAAACGGATGGCGGTGGTCGCTAACGGCAAACCGGCGGTAACGCATTATCGGGTTTTGCAACGTTTTGGCAACCATACTCATTTACAAGTGAAATTGGAAACCGGGCGCACCCACCAAATTCGTGTCCATCTGACCCATATCCGCCATCCATTAGTGGGCGATTCGGTGTACGGGGGGCGTGCCCGGATTCCAGCAGGTTTGTCCGAATCCGCACTACGAGTCATCACCGATTTTCGCCGCCAGGCGCTGCACGCGGCCCGTTTGGGGTTAACCCATCCCGGTAGCGGTCAACGATTATACTGGAACGCCCCTTTGCCCAATGATCTGGAGGGGCTACTGGCTACCCTCCGGGAAAAAACCAGCAGGAGATACGATGAAGGGACGTGTGGATTCCAACCCCCGTTTTATTTATCCCGCTTGGCCCGCACCAGCGCAGGTTAGAGCGGTTTCGACCACAAGGCTCGGCGGGTTCAGCGCCCCGCCCTATGACGGCCTGAATCTAGGCGATCATGTGGGCGATGATCCGGCTTGCGTGGCCGCTAATCGGGCCTCAATTGCGCAGACCTTGAATCTGCCCGGCGAACCGGCTTGGTTGACTCAAGTGCATGGGAACAATGTAATCGCTGCTGAAAACGCGCCAGCCACTGCGGATGCCGCTTATACCCGTAAACCACATCAGATCTGCGTCGTACAGACCGCCGATTGTTTGCCGGTATTACTGTGTGATCAAATGGGTACGGTAGTGGCGGCTGTTCATTGCGGGTGGCGCGGTTTGGTTCAAGGCGCACTCGAAACCACATTGACCGCTATGAGTTGTGATTCTTCGGAGATACTGGCTTGGCTGGGTCCCGCAATCGGACCGAATGTCTTTGAAGTCGGCGAAGAAGTGAAGCTCGCCTTTTGCGAACTGAATCCCGCTTATGCAACTTGTTTTCACCCATCACCGGCAGGACGCTGGCTGGCCGATATTTATTATTTGGCCAGACTGCAGCTGCAAAGTTTAGGCGTGAATGCGATTCACGGCGGCGAATGGTGCACCTTTTCCGAGTCGGATCGATTTTTCTCCTATCGCAGATCGCATCCTACCGGGAGAATGGCAAGCTTCATCTGGTTGAATGCATGACAGGCTTCCCTTGAATTGACGGAAATCACCTCAATTTAAAGGAGCAATACAGCATTTTAATCAGGGGTATTCCTGCCATGCGAATGGACAAACTAACCAGTAAATTTCAAATCGCCCTGAGCGACGCGCAAAGCCTCGCCGTGGGCCGTGATCATCAATTCATTGAGCCCGTCCACGTGATGGCGGCCTTGCTGGATCAAGAAGGGGGCACGGTGCGCCCGCTTCTGGCTCAGGCCGACATCAATGTCAATCTGTTGCGTTCTCAACTGCACGAGGCCCTCGACCGCATGCCACAGGTGCAAGGAGTCGGTGGCGATGTACAGATCTCCAATAATTTGGTCCGCCTGCTGAACCTGACTGATAAGTTGGCTCAGCAGCACAAAGACGCCTACATTTCTTCGGAATTGTTCGTGCTGGCCGCCTTGGAAGATAAAGGCGAGTTAGGCAATCTACTGCGTAAAGCAGGTGCTAGCAAGGGTATGCTCGAACGGGTCATTGATCAGTTGCGTGGTGGGCAACGGGTGGACGATCCAAATGCCGAGGAACAGCGCCAAGCCTTGGAAAAATACACTATCGACCTCACCGAACGGGCCGAACAGGGCAAATTGGACCCGGTGATTGGTCGTGACGACGAAATTCGCCGAGTAGTGCAGATTCTCGCCAGACGCACCAAAAATAATCCGGTCCTTATTGGCGAGCCCGGCGTCGGTAAGACGGCCATTGTCGAAGGGCTGGCTCAGCGTATTCTCAACGGCGAAGTGCCGGAAGGTCTGAAAAGCAAACGGCTGTTAGCTCTGGATATGGCGGCGTTGATTGCTGGCGCCAAGTTCCGCGGCGAATTCGAGGAACGTCTGAAAGCGGTGCTCAACGACATTGCCAAACAGGAAGGCAATATCATCCTGTTTATCGACGAGCTGCATACCATGGTCGGTGCCGGCAAGGCAGAAGGTGCGATGGATGCCGGCAATATGTTGAAACCGGCCCTGGCCCGTGGCGAACTGCATTGTATCGGCGCGACGACCTTGGACGAGTACCGTCAATACGTGGAAAAAGACGCCGCGTTGGAACGGCGCTTCCAGAAAGTCATGGTAAACGAGCCTAATGTCGAGGATACGATTGCTATTCTACGGGGTCTGAAGGAACGCTACGAAGTGCATCATAAGGTGGATATTACCGATCCGGCAATCGTCGCTGCCGCTACTTTGTCGCACCGCTACATCAGCGACCGGCAATTACCCGATAAAGCGATTGATCTGATGGATGAAGCCGGCAGTCGTATTCGTATGGAAATGGATTCCAAGCCGGAAGAGATGGACCGCTTGGAACGGCGACTGATCCAGCTCAAAATCGAACGTGAAGCCGTCAACAAGGAAACCGACGAGGCTTCCCGCAAGCGTCTGGATCATCTGGAACAGGAAATCGCCAAGCTGGAACGAGAATACGCCGATCTGGAAGAAATCTGGAAAGGCGAAAAGGCGTCCCTGCAGGGTGCGGCTCACATCAAAGAGGAATTGGAACGGGCCAAACTGGAATTGGAAACTGCCCATCGTGCCGGCGATTTGTCCCGCATGGCCGAGATCCAGTATGGCCGCATCCCGGATCTGGAAAACAATTAGCCCAGGCGAACCAAGCTGAACAGCGTGTATTCCAGTTGTTGCGCAATAAAGTGACTGATGAGGAAATCGCCGAAGTGATTTCCCGTTGGACCGGTATTCCCGTGGCCAAAATGTTAGAGGGTGAGCGGGATAAGCTGTTGCGTATGGAAGAGGCTCTGCACCAGCGCGTCGTCGGCCAGCACGAGGCGATAACCGCCGTTTCCGACGCGATCCGCCGGTCGCGGGCCGGGTTGTCCGATCCCAACCGTCCGAATGGATCGTTTCTGTTTCTCGGTCCAACCGGCGTGGGCAAAACCGAATTGTGTAAGGCATTAGCAGCGTTTTTATTCGACACCGAAGAAGCGCTGGTGCGCATCGACATGTCGGAATTCATGGAAAAACATTCGGTAGCGCGGTTAATCGGGGCGCCGCCAGGCTACGTGGGTTATGAAGAAGGCGGATATTTGACCGAGGCGGTGCGACGCAAGCCTTACTCGGTGATTTTACTGGATGAGGTGGAAAAAGCGCACCCGGAAGTGTTCAATATCCTGCTGCAAGTGCTGGATGATGGCCGGTTGACCGATGGTCACGGTCGTACCGTAGACTTTCGCAATACGGTTGTCGTGATGACCTCGAATATCGGCTCGCAGCTGATTCAAGAAATTGCCGGCGAAGAAAACTATCAGCAGATGAAAGCAGCGGTGATGGATATCGTAGGTACGAATTTCCGCCCCGAGTTCATCAACCGCATTGACGAAGTGGTGGTGTTCCATCCGCTGGGCCGAGAGCAGATTCGCTCCATTACCGATATCCAGATCGATTATCTGCGTCGGCGTCTGGCAGACCGCGATATTCGCTTGACCGTAAGCGAGGCGGCCCTGGATCATCTGGGTGAAGCCGGTTTCGACCCGGTGTATGGCGCTCGTCCCTTGAAGCGCGCTATCCAACAACAGTTGGAAAATACCTTGGCACAACGTATTCTGGCGGGTGAATTCGGACCCGGCGATACCATAGTGATTGAGAAAACCGACGGTCGGCTGGTGTTCGACAAACGTTGAAATACGGATGAACTAGAGAGATGGCTTAATCGTGAAACGAAAAGTACGCAAGGCGGTTTTTCCGGTGGCGGGCCTGGGCACGCGTTTTTTGCCCGCCACCAAGGCTAGCCCCAAGGAGATGTTGCCCATTGTGGATAAGCCGCTGATTCAGTATGCGGTGGAGGAAGCGGTGGAGGCGGGGGTCGATACCCTGATTTTTATCATCGGCCGCACCAAAAACGCCATCGCGGACCATTTCGACAAAGCCTATGAGCTGGAAGCCGAACTGGAAGCCCGCAATAAACATGATTTACTGAAGGTAGTGCAGAGCATTACGCCGTCCCATGTGAACTGCGTCTACATTCGCCAACCCGAGGCGTTAGGCTTGGGCCATGCCGTGTTGTGCGCCAAGCCGGTGGCCAGCGATGAACCGTTTGCCGTGATGCTGGCCGACGATTTGATCGACGGTCCTAATGGCAGCGCCTTGGCGCAGATGGGCACTTATTTTCACAAATATCAGTGTTCCATCCTGGGGGTGGAGCGGGTACCCGCAGCCGAAACAGCGCAATACGGCATCATTAAGCCGCTACCCTTCGCGGAATCCCTAAGCAATGTAGACAGTATCGTTGAGAAACCCAAACCGGAACAGGCCCCTTCCAATTTGGCTGTAGTCGGTCGCTACATTCTGACGCCGCGTATTTTCGACTTATTGGAGAAAACCCAACGTGGCACGGGTAACGAGATCCAGTTGACAGATGCTATAGCCGCATTGCTGTTGGAAGAACAGGTGCTGGCCTATGAGTTCAAAGGCCGCCGCTACGATTGCGGCAATAAGCTGGGTTATTTAATGGCCACGATTGAATACGGCCTCAAGCACGAAGAATTGGGCGAGCAATTTCGCAAATATCTTGCTGCGCTGACCGATCAGTTAGGAGAACAGTTGTAGGGGCGACGCATACGCCGTCCCTACATACGGTATAATTGACGCATCGCACAAATCTGACGGCTAGCCGTCGTTATTCAAGGGGAGATGCGGTGATGCGTGATCTTGATACCACAGTCACTTTTCGCAGCGCGATTGACCGGATGATACGCGCTTCTATCGGGCAGGTAACATTAGGCGTGTCACCCGTCGCGCTGGCCCAGGCTTATCAGGATTGGGTGCTGCATATGGCCATGTCGCCCGGTATGCAGCTGGAACTGTCGCAGAAGACCCTGCGTAAACTGGCGCAATTCGCTGTTTACGCCCGGCATGCCGCATTGGAATCCCACACCGTACCCGCTGTCACCCCGTTACCCGGCGACAACCGCTTTCGTGAACCGGAATGGCAAGCGTGGCCTTTTAATCTCTACTATCAGTCATTTCTGTTGGGACAGCAGTGGTGGCACTCCGCCACAACGACGCTGCGCGGTCCTTCCCAACACCACAAGAACGTCACTTGGTTTACGGCCAAACAATTGCTGGATATCTTCTCCCCTTCCAATCTCCCTTGGACCAACCCGGTCATTCTCAAGCGCACGATGGAGCAAGGCGGGATGAACTTATGGCGGGGCTGGCAGAACTGGCTTGAGGATCAGGAACGCTTAATCGCCAATGAAAAACCGGTCGGTGCCGAGCAATTCCAAGCCGGCAAAAACCTAGCCATTACCCCCGGCAAGGTGGTCTACCGTAACCGTCTGATTGAGCTGATCCAGTATGAGCCGACCACCGCAGAAGTTCAGGCCGAGCCCATACTCATCGTACCTGCCTGGATTATGAAGTATTACATCCTGGACCTGTCACCGCACAATTCCATGGTCAAATATTTGGTCGATCAGGGCCATACGGTGTTCATGATTTCCTGGAAGAATCCGCAAGCCGAGGATCACGA
>JAAUQA010000553.1 GCA_012032855.1 Candidatus Competibacteraceae bacterium | reverse complement strand
CCGAGCTGACGCGATAACGCGCGATTCGACGCGCCATAGTTTCCGCAACGTATAGATACTCTTCGGCGGCATCTAACCGTGCTTCGTTGCCGCGAATAGTCCATCAGCGACAATCCGCGCCCCGTGTTGGTCAATCAATACGATGTAACCGTCTGGTTGCGGATCGGCAGCTGCCAAAAACCACGGGGTACGCCGACTGGTCACAGATAACCAAAGACGATCCTGACTATCGATGAAGGGGAAGTTGACAGCCCCCAGCGATACACCATCAATACTGTCTAATACCACTTCATGGCGGCCATCGCGATAAAGCTTATAAAGACAACCATCAGCCAAGTTGGCTACCCATAGATTACCTTGCCGATCCATAGCCAGACCGTTCGGCTCACCACCGATCCGACCCAACACAGATTGACCACCGCCAGCGTCAATACGAGTTACTCCACCCCGCTTATCGGAAA
The DNA here is from genome assembly GCA_012032855.1 of Candidatus Competibacteraceae bacterium. The sequence goes on along the minus strand of JAAUQA010000553.1, from coordinate 2,662 downwards.
CCCACAGCGTACCATCGGCTTCGGCAAGGACACTCTCCGGCTGCTGCAAGTCATGTCCGACCGGCTGCAAACCCGCCGGATTGATAACGAAGTGCTTTATCGAACCCACGAGTAAATCCACTCAAATATCGAGATTGGACACATACAGCGCGTTCTGTTCGATGAAATCGCGGCGCGGTTCCACCTGATCGCCCATCAGCGTGGTAAAGACTTCATCAGCGGCGATTGCATCCTCGACCTTGACTTGTAGCATTCGGCGTACAGTGGGGTCCATTGTCGTTTCCCAGAGCTGATCGGGATTCATCTCACCCAAGCCTTTGTAGCGTTGGATGTGTTGCCCGCGTTTGGCTTCTTCCAACAACCAGTCGATCGCCTGACTAAAGCTATCGATCTCTTGGCTGCGTTCGCCGCGTTTCACCGTAGCACCTTCACCAACCAAGCCTTCCAATTTAGCACCCAAACCAGCGATATTTTCATATTCGGGAGACGCAAAGAATTCAACATTCAGCTGGTTTCTTTACTGAAACCGTGAGACTGTCGAGTAACGACGATACTGTAAGTCTCGCGGCCCTCACGCGGTTTCAACTCCACCTGATAGCTAGCACGTTGCTTGGTCAAAAAGCCGCTCAGTCAGCTGCTGAACCCAAGCTTGCAGGTAGGGAAAGTCCTTCAAGCGCTCGCGATTCAGCACAGGAAGATCAATCGTTTGTTCCAGCAACAATGGATCGTAACGCCGACTTAAACGGCGGATCATAGCCATGACAGCGGTGTAGTGACGGGCCAATTCCTCAAGCGCCACGCCACTCAGCGGTGGCAGCCCCTCACCCAGCACTAGCGACGCCCCATTCAAAGCCGTTTGCAACAGATGGGCAGACAATTCCGCATCGTCCTTGACGTATTGCTCCTGTTTGCCTTTCTTGACTTTGTACAAGGGGGGTTGAGCAATGTAGATATAGACCCCGTTCAATTAATTCCGGCAATGTGTCGATAAAAGAACGTCAACAACAGGGTACGGATGTGACTGCCATCGACATCGGCATCGGTCATGATGATGATCCGGTGGTAGCGCAACTTGTCCGGATTAAACTCTTCCCGCCCTATCCCGCAACCCAGCGCGGTGATCAAGGTGCCAACCTCTGCTGAGGACAGCATTTTGTCAAACCGGGCCTTTTCCACGTTGAGGATTTTACCCTTGAGCGGCAGAATCGCCTGAAATCGGCGGTCACGCCCCTGTTTAGCGGAACCGCCTGCAGAATCCCCTTCCACCAGAAACAGTTCCGATTGACCGGGATCTTTTTCCTGGCAATCAGCCAATTTACCGGGTAGTCCGGCGATATCCAGTACGCTCTTGCGGCGGGTCATTTCCCGCGCCCGTCGGGCGGCTTCCCGTGCCCGCGCTGCATCGACAATCTTGCCGGTGATGGCGCGAGCCTCAGCAGGACTTTCCAGCAAAAACGCCTGAAACTTCTCGGCCATGACCGATTCGACCATGGCTTTCACTTCGGAAGACACCAGTTTGTCTTTGGTTTGCGAAGAAAACTTCGGGTCCGGCACTTTGACCGATAGTACGGCGGTGAGCCCTTCTCGGGCATCGTCGCCGGAAGTCGCTACCTTGGCCTTTTTCAGAATCCCTTCGGCGTCCATGTATTGATTCAGAGTTCGGGTTAGACCGCCACGAAAACCAGCCAAGTGCGTTCCACCGTCACGCTGTGGGATATTATTGGTAAAACAGAAAATATTTTCTTGGTAGGAATCATTCCACTGCATGGCCAGGTCAACGACCACGCTGTCCTTTTCCGTCGTGGTATGAAACACCGTTTCGTGCAGCTTGGTCCGGGTCCGGTTCAGGTCCTGCACGAAGGCCGATATGCCGCCTTCATACTCGAACACATCCTCCTTGCCGGTACGCTCATCGAGCAGGCGGATACGCAGGCCGGAGTTCAGGAACGACAACTCGCGCAGGCGGCGGGCGAGGATGTCGTAGTGAAACTCGATGTTGGTGAACACCGCGGTCGACGGGTGAAAGGTCACCTCGGTACCGGTTTCGCGGGTATCGCCGGTCACGGCCAGCGGCGCATCGGGTACGCCATCGCGGTAATTCTGCTCGTGCACCTTGCCGTCGCGCCGGATCACCAGTTGCAGCGAGTCTGACAGCGCGTTGACCACCGAGACGCCGACGCCATGCAGGCCACCGGAAACCTTGTACGAGTTGTCGTCGAATTTGCCGCCGGCATGCAGCGTGGTCATGATGACCTGGGCCGCCGAGACCTTTTCCTCGGCATGCACATCGACCGGGATACCGCGGCCGTTGTCAGTGACGGTAATTCTGTTATCTATATGAATTTTAACGGAAATATCTGAACAATAGCCGGCCAGGGCCTCGTCCACACAGTTATCCACGACCTCGAAAACCATGTGATGCAAGCCGGTGCCGTCATCGGTATCCCCGATGTACATGCCCGGGCGCTTGCGTACCGCATCCAGACCCTTGAGGACTTTGATATTGGATGAGGTATAGGTCTTTTCTGACACTGGCGATTCTCCGTAATACCGTGGCCCGGCCCGGCCTGATCGCCGGTGCGCAACGCCGAAAATTTGACCGGCCCGTTATTCTGCGCGGGCCAGCGTACCCTGTTCCACGTGGAACATTGCTGCTGGCGAC
>JAAUQA010000552.1 GCA_012032855.1 Candidatus Competibacteraceae bacterium | reverse complement strand
TTCGCCGGCTTCCGCCGTTTCTAATAACAGGACTAGATCGCCTTCCGAGACTTTGTCGCCGACCTTGATTTTGATTTCCTTGACCACCCCGGCTGTCGGCGCGGGTATCTCCATTGAGGCTTTATCGCTTTCCAGGGTAATTAACGGATCTTCCGCGGCGACTTTATCGCCCGGCGAGACTAAGACTTCAATGACATCGACACCCTTGAAATCGCCGATGTCCGGCACCTGTATTTCTTGTACAGTACCCATTGAGTGATCCTCCTTCGGACTCAGTGTGGACCGTTTAAACGGTGACCGGATTGGGTTTTTCGGGATCAATGCCGTACTGCTTGATCGCCTTAGCGACCTTGGCGACCGGTAGCTGTCCGTCGTCAGCCAAGGCTTTGAGGGCCGCGACCGCAATGTAGTAGCGGTTCACCTCGAAATGGCGGCGCAAATTGACCCGGGTGTCGCTGCGACCGAAGCCGTCCGTGCCCAACACCACATAGCGCTTGGGGATAAAGGGCCGCAATTGGTCGGCATACAGTTTCATGTAGTCGGTGGCGGCCACCACCGGCCCTGGGCGGTCTTTCAAACAGCTTTCTACGGTGCTGAGCCGGGGTTCTTGGTCGGGATGCAACTGGTTCCAACGCTGGACATCCAAACCTTCCCGGCGTAACGGATTAATACCCGGCGTCGCCCAGACGTCTGCAGCAATATCGAAATCTTCGGCCAACAAGTCGGCGGCGGCGATCACTTCGCGCAAAATCGCGCCACACCCCATCAGCTGTACTTTACGTTCATTCTCCGGGCCTTCTCGGAATAGATACATGCCTTTGAGAATGCCGTCTTGGGCGCTCTCCGGCATGGCGGGCTGGTGGTAGTTTTCATTCAGCGTGGTAACGTAATAGAAACACGTTTTCCTGATCCTGGAACATTCTCCGCAAACCGTCCTGAATAATGACTACCAGTTCATAAGCGAAGGTCGGATCGTAGGACACACAATTGGGGATAAACGACGCGAAAATTTGACCGTGCCCGTCCTGATGCTGCAATCCTTCGCCGGCCAGGGTGGTGCGCCCCGAGGTGCCACCGATCAAAAACCCACGCGCTTGCATGTCGCCCGCCGCCCAGGCCAGATCGCCGATCCGTTGGAAGCCGAACATGGAGTAATAAATATAGAACGGCACCATGTTGATGCTGTGATTGCTGTAAGCGGTACCTGCCGCGATCCAGGAGGAGATGGAGCCGGCCTCGTTAATGCCTTCCTGCAAAATTTGGCCTTTCTTGTCCTCTTTGTAATACATCAACTGATCCGCATCCTGGGGCTGATACAACTGGCCGCCGGACGCATATATTCCCAATTGGCGGAACATGCCTTCCATGCCGAAGGTGCGTGCCTCATCAGCCACAATCGGGACCACATGACTGCCCATCTGTTTGTCGCGGCACAAGGCCGTAAGAATACGCACGAACGCCATAGTGGTGGACATTTCCCGCTCGCCTGAATCACTCAGCAGCGCTTCGAAGGCTGACAATTCGGGTGTTTGTAAGGGCTCTGCTTGGCGGCGGCGCTGTGGTAGATAACCGCCTAAGGCAGCACGCCGTTCTTTGAGATATTTGATTTCCGGGCTGTCTTCGGCCGGTTTATAGAACGGCGCCGCATCTAACTCGTCGTCCGGGACCGGAATCTGGAACCGGTCACGGAAGTCTTTAAGCGCATCGTGGCCCATTTTCTTTTGCGAGTGGGTAATGTTCTGCCCCTCACCGGCGATACCCATACCGTAACCCTTGACGGTCTTGGCGAGAATCACGGTGGGTTGGCCGGTGTGCTTAACGGCAGCAGCATACGCCGCATAAACTTTATGCGGATCGTGCCCGCCCCGGTTCAGCCGCCAAATATCGTCATCGGACAGATGGCTGACCATATCGCGTAATTCCGGGTATTTGCCGAAAAAGTGTTCGCGAGTATAGGCGCCGCCACGCGCTTTGAAGGTCTGATATTCGCCGTCTAAACATTCTTCCATGCGTTTGCGCAGTAAGCCCAACCGGTCCTGGGCTAACAACGGGTCCCAATAAGAGCCCCAAATCACCTTGATGACATTCCAACCCGTGCCCCGGAAGTCGCCTTCGAGTTCTTGGATGATCTTGCCGTTGCCGCGCACTGGCCCGTCCAGACGCTGCAAATTGCAATTGACCACAAAGACCAGATTATCCAGTTTTTCCCGTGCAGCTAGGGCGATAGCGCCCAACGATTCCGGTTCGTCCATTTCCCCGTCGCCCATGAACGCCCATACTTTGCGACCTTCGGTGTTCACTAAGCCACGATTGTGCAAATACTTCATGAAGCGCGCTTGATAGATGGCCATGATGGGGCCTAACCCCATCGACACCGTGGGGAATTGCCAGAAATCCGGCATCAGCCAGGGATGTGGGTAAGAAGATAACCCTTGGCCATCGACCTCTTGACGGAAGTGATTAAGCTGTTTGTCGCTGATCCGCCCTTCCAAAAACGCGCGAGTAAATACCCGGTGCGGAATGGCCCTGGGTGAAGACGAGGTCGCCGCCGTGGTCGCTGGAGGGCGCATGCCAAAAATGATTAAAACCCACATCGTATAACGTGGCGCTGGAAGCGAAGCTAGCGATATGTCCGCCGAGTTCCGAGGTGATTTTGTTGGCCCTGACCACCATGGCCATGGCGTTCCAGCGAATGATTGAGCGAATGCGCCATTCCAGGGCGGGATCGCCGGGAGTGTATTCTTCGCTTTCCGGCGGAATGGTGTTCAGATACGGGGTATTGGCGCTGTAGGGCATGTCCGCCCCACCGGTATACGCCCGATCCAGTAGTTGTTCGAGGAGGAAATGAGCCCGTTCCGGCCCATCGCGTTCCAGTATCGCTTCCAAGGCTTCCAGCCACTCCCGAGTTTCTTGGGAATCCACATCGTTATAACTGTCATTCATCGCGACATGCCTCGTTTGGTGGTAACAGCCTCTACCGTTTCCAGCGGGGTTTGGGATTGTTCGACTATGCGAGCCGGTTTGAGATAGGATGGCTTGACGTAAAACTATAGACTCAAAAATTCCCTTTGATTCGTCAGTTTTTTTCCTGAAGAGCGATAAGCACTGATCAGCCACGGTTTTGA
>JAAUQA010000089.1 GCA_012032855.1 Candidatus Competibacteraceae bacterium | reverse complement strand
CTTCGCCGTCATGAATCAGGCTGGTGGCGTTACCGCAACCGACCACGGCCGGAATACCCAATTCGCGAGAAATGATGGCGGCATGGCAGGTCCGGCCACCGCGATTGGTCACGATAGCAGCTGCAACCTTCATCACCGGCTCCCAATCGGGATCGGTCATGTCGGTGACCAGAATATCGCCCGGTTGGACTTCATTCATGTTGGCGGCGCTAGCGATAACCCGCGCCCGACCTGCGGCAATCTTGGCACCGACGCTCTTGCCTTCGCACAACACCGTGCCACGCTTATCCAGTTTGAACGTCTCATGAACCATAGCGCTCTTGCCGGATTGCACGGTTTCTGGACGGGCTTGCACGATGTACAGTTTGCCGTCATAGCCGTCTTTGGCCCATTCGATGTCCATCGGGCGGGGCTTGCCGGCCTTCATGGAATAATGTTCTTCGATGTCCACGGCGTAGCGGGCCAGAGTCAGCGCGTCTTCGTCGGAAACGCTGAATTTTTCTTGGTCGCGCACATCCACGTCGACGTTACGGGTGGATACACCGACTGAGGTATCGTCGCCGTAAATCATCTTGATCAGCTTACGACCACGACGGCGTTTCAGAATCGGCTTGAAGCCTTCCTTAAGAGTGGGCTTGAACACATAGATCTCATCAGGATCAACCGCGCCTTGCACCACGTTTTCGCCCAGACCGTAGGCGCTGGTGATGAATACGGCATTACGGAAACCCGATTCCGTATCCAGGGTGAAGATGACGCCGGAGCTGGCTTTATCAGAGCGCACCATCTTCTGCACGCCGATGGATAGGGCGACGTCCATATGCTTGAAGCCCTGATGGGTACGGTAAGAGATTGCCCGATTGGTGAACAGCGAAGCGAACACCCGCTTACAGGTTTGCAGCAGATTTTCAGCACCGCGAATGTTCAGGTAGGTTTCCTGCTGACCAGCGAACGAGGCGTCCGGCAGATCTTCTGCAGTAGCGGAGCTACGCACAGCCACATCAACAAGGCCCTGCTCGCCACTCAGCTCTTCATAAGCAGCTACGATTTCATCGGCTAGATCCTGGGGGATGGAGCCGTTACGAACCCAGTCCCGGATCTTGTGGCCGGACACGGCCAGCGCATCCACATCGGTGGGGTCCAAAGCGCCTAGTTCTGCGGCGATCTTGTCGTGCAGGCCATTGGAGTCGATGTAATAACGATAGGCATCAGCCGTGGTGGCGAAACCGTTGGGGACCATGATGCCTTTAGCAGACAGTTCCCGATACATTTCGCCCAGGGACGAGTTTTTGCCGCCCACTTGGGGTACATCGTGGACGCCGAGTTCGATGAAACGCTTGATATGCTTAAATTGCTGCATGTAACACTCTCCAAAAGTGGCACAAATCACACGCGCTCCTGAGCCCTAGCTAGGTTCGGGAGCTACCTATAAAAATGTTGAAAACACACGAATTTCAAACTTGGCACCTGACCGGAATGGACGTGATGCCTGTTCGATTATGAAGCCTGGTTCCCCAGCGATGCCTGAGTTCCTCATTAAGGAAAGCAGCAAACGTCATACCATTCAAGGGGTGAGCTATGAAAACTTTTACTTTTGACGGTCCAATGCGGTTCTTAGCTATTCAAACAACGCGATCATAACGTCGAAAAACCTTGAGGCATGTTCGTTTAGGGTCAATGGCGCACCATGATAGTGAGGGTAACAGTGGATAAGACTCAAATTGAGCAACAAACTGGGTGAACAGATTTTGCCCATCCAGGATTAAGAATACTATAGTTTCTTGTTTTCAACTTTGTTGCAATTATTATTTGTTGCCGTCGGGCAAGCTTTGATGCGGATCAATTTTTCATCGCCTACGCCTGTTACCCTGCCAGCAATCTTCTACTACCCCTGCCATACTTTAAAATATCACTGCTCTGAGAGGTATGGACCATGTGTCTTGGTATTGCGATGCGCGTCATCGACATCGACGGTTACAATGCTCGCTGTGAGGCCAAAGGCGTACAGCGTGAAGTCAGCCTATTTATGTTGCAGGACGAGCTGATCGCGGAAGGCGACTACGTCATGGTGCATGTCGGTTATGCGAGTTCAAAAAATCACCGAGCAGGAAGCACGCAGCATATGGGAACTCTTTGATGAGATCTTAGCCCGCGAACAGGAAATGGAGTTGCAATAAATCGTGCACGAATTGGCGGTTTGTAACAGCGTGCTCATGCAGGCGGAACGCATTGCCAAAGACCATGATGCGCGGGCAGTAGAATGCATTCGATTGGCAGTAGGCCCGTTGTCGGGGGTAGAACCCCATTTGCTGGAAATGGCGTTTAGCGTTGCCCGAGCGGGCACCCTAGCGGCTGACGCTACATTGCTCATAGAGTCGCTACCAATCCGCGTGCGTTGCCGAACCTGTGGAGCGGAAAGTACCGCCACGCCGAATCGGTTATGCTGCGCACAGTGTGCCGACTGGCAAACCGATCTGGTGAGCGGCGATGAGATGTTATTAACCAGCCTTGAACTGGTGCTGGAGGAAGAGAATGTGTGAGACGTGTGGTTGCAACATCACTTCGGGCAATCGCCATTTGCTGGAAGGTGACGGCGCACTGGCAAGAACAGCGGATGGGAAAGCGGCGGTTACCGTGTTGAGTGGTTTGCTGCACGAAAACGATCACCAAGCCAACCATAACCGCCAACACTTCGATCAGCAGGGGATTCTAGTCATTAATCTAATGTCTTCTCCGGGGTCCGGTAAAACCGCTCTGCTGGAAGCGACATTGGATGCCCTGCGCGACGAGATCAAGATTGCCGTCATTGAGGGTGATCTCGAAACTGAGAATGATGCCGCGCGAGTGCGCGCAAAACAGGTTCCGGTGGTGCAAATTACGACCGGCTCAGCGTGTCATCTGGATGCGCATCTGGTGCACGATGCCCTACACACTCTTGATCTGCAGGGCATCGACATTCTGTTTATCGAAAATGTCGGCAATTTAGTTTGTCCGGCCAGTTTCGATCTCGGCCATCATCTCAATGTGACCTTGTTGTCTGTCACCGAAGGCGACGACAAACCAGCCAAATACCCAGTCATGTTTCGGGCCAGTGATTTATTATTGATCACCAAGACCGATTTATTGGCCGTTCTGGATGATTTTGAACCCGCCGCCGCCGAGCAACGGCTGCGCGAACTGGCCAACCCCGCGCCGGTTATTAGCCTTTCGGCCCGGCGGGGAATGGGTATGGAGAAGTGGTTAGACTGGTTGCGCCAGACGTTGGCCGCACACCGGTTGGGCTTGCAACACGGTGAGGTTCAGCGTCCGGCAGTTCAAGCAGAAGGTATCCATTTTCACAGCCTGGAAACCGAGACGACTGGACACCGACATATCCATACTCAGTCCCACTCCCACGTTCATCAGGAGACGTGACCATGACCGCATCCGCGCAGGATTGGTTACAACGGATTCGCGAACTGCCGTTACCGCCCAAAATCCGCTTGATGAATGTGTGCGGTGGTCACGAACGGTCTATCAGCATGGCCGGCTACGTGCGGCGCTGCCCAGCAATATCGAATTGATTCCCGGCCCCGGTTGTCCGGTGTGCATCTGTCCTGAGGAAGACATTTACCAGGCTATTCAGTTGGCATTGCGCGAGGAGGTGATTCTGCTTGCCTTTGGCGACATGCTGCGCGTGCCGGTCAATGCCCCTAAAAGTCAAGTGCGTTCCTTGGAGCAAGCACGGGCGGCAGGTGCCGATGTGCGTCCCATCGCTTCGCCTCGTGAAGCGGCGGTTATCGCCCGCTCTCATCCGGATCGCCCGGTGGTGTTTTTCGCAGCGGGTTTCGAGACTACTACTGCTCCCGTCGCGGCGTTGATTGCCGAGCAACTGCCAGAAAATCTCAGTATTTTACTTTCAGGTCGGCGCACTTGGCCGGCGGTGGCGATGCTGCTGGATTCGGAAACGCCGGGGTTCGAGGCGCTCATCGCGCCGGGTCACGTGGCCACGTGATGGGTCCTGAGGAATGGGAGTTTGTCGTCACCAAGCACCGGATGCCGGCAGCCGTAGCCGGATTTAGTCCGGTCAGTCTGCTGGCGGCGACTTATTCGGTGCTACGCCAACACCTGGAAGGTCGTTGTCTATTGGATAATTGTTATCCGGAAGTGGTGCGGCCGGGAGGTAACCCACTGCGTTGCGGCAATTGGATACCGTCCTGGATACGGTCGACGCCAATTGGCGAGGCGTAGGTGTTATCCCGGCTTCAGGGTTTGCTCTGAAACCTGAGTTAGCCGCGCATGACGCGCGCCGGATGTGGCCCAACCACGATGATGCCGCCCGCAAACGGGCCGGGCAAATGCCACCTGGTTGCGATTGCGCCCGGGTAGTGTTGGGTAAAATTTATCCCAATCAATGCACGCTTTACGGGCGGGCCTGCACGCCGCGCAATCCTATCGGTCCGTGCATGGTTTCGGATGAAGGCGCGTGCCGGATCTGGTGGGCCACCGGCATCCGTGAACCCGCACCCGTTGATCAGACGTCTTAAAGTGAGGCCGCTAGACGGCTACCTTGATTGATGGCGCGTTTGGCGTCCAACTCTGAGGCCACATCCGCGCCACCGATCAAATGCACGTTGACTCCCGCTACTCTGAGATCGGCTTCGAGATCACGGCGGGGTTCCTGGCCGGCGCAAATCACCACATTATCCACGGCTAGCAGTTGCGGTTTGTCACCGACCGTGATGTGTAGGCCTTGGTCGTCGATAGTTTGGTATTGAACGCCTGCGATCATCTGCACGTTACGGTGTTGTAACGAACTACGGTGAATCCACCCGGTCGTTTTGCCAAGGTTTTTGCCCGGTTTGCTGGCTTTGCGCTGGAGCAGATAGACCGTGCGCGGTGAAGGTATAGGGGCGGGCTGGTCTTTGCTAAGCCCGGCACGATTCTCAAGTGTGGCATCAATACCCCACTCCTTAAAGAACAGGTCTTTGTTCAGAGTGGGCGACTCCCCTTGGTGGGTCAGGAACTCGGACACATCGAAGCCGATGCCACCGGCACCCACGACGGCCACGCTGTTACCCACCGGCTTGTTGTGCAGCAGTACGTCTACATAAGACAATACTTTGGGGTGATCTAAACCGCTAATCGGCGGTTTGCGAGGCGCGACCCCGGTGGCCAGTATCACTTCATCATAACCATCGGCGCACAATTCTTCGGCGCTGACAGTTCGACCCAATTGAACCTGTACGCCGGTGATTTCCAGTTGCCGCCGGAAATACCGCAGTGTCTCGTGAAACTCCTCTTTGCCAGGAATTCGCTTGGCCATATTGAACTGGCCACCAATCTCGTTTGCCGCTTCGAACAAGGTTACCTCGTGCCCCCGTTGGGCGGCTACAGTTGCACACGACAATCCCGCCGGTCCGGCACCAACCACGGCGATGCGTTTTTTGTGGGCAGTCGGCAGGTAATTGAGTTCGGTTTCATTGCAGGCGCGCGGATTGACTAAGCAAGTCGCGTGCTTTCTGACGAAAATATGATCCAGGCAAGCTTGATTGCAGGCGATACAGGTATTGATCTCATCGGTGCGGCCTTGCTCCGCTTTGATAACGAACTCGGGATCGGCGAGCAGCGGTCGCGCCATGGAGACCATGTCGGCCTCGCCGCCGGCCAGTATGTCTTCACACACTTGCGGCATGTTAATGCGGTTGGAAGTGATCAACGGCAGCCGCACATGTTCTTTCAACTTACCAGTTAGCCAAGTGAAGCCAGCTCGCGGCACCATAGTCGCAATCGTCGGAACCCGCGCTTCGTGCCAGCCGATGCCGGTATTAATCAAAGTGGCACCAGCCTTCTCAATGGCTTTCGCCAACATCACGACTTCATCCCAGGCGCAACCTCCATCGACCAGATCCAACAGGGAGAGGCGATAAATAATAATAAAATCCGCTCCCACTGCTGCACGCATACGGCGCACGATTTCCACCGGGAAGCGCATCCGTGCAGTAAAATCACCTCCCCATTGATCGGTGCGGCGATTAGTCCGGGCAGCGAGGAACTGATTGATCAAATAGCCCTCGGAACCCATGATTTCCACCCCGTCATAACCGGCCTCTCGTGCTAATTGAGCTGACCGGGCAAACGCCGCGATTTGCCGTTCGACGCCACGGGCACTGAGTGCGCGGGGTTTAAATGGGGTGATGGGCGATTTGAGTGCGGATGGCGCTACATTGAACGGGTGATACCCATAGCGTCCAGAATGCAGGATTTGCATACAAATCTTGCCGCCTTCGGCATGGACGGCTTGAGTGACTCGTTTATGCCGTCCCACTTCCCAGAACCGATTGAGTTTACCGGCCAATGGCGCGACCCAACCTGCGATATTGGGTGCTATGCCGCCGGTCACCAAAAGGGCGACGCCCCCTCTAGCGCGCTCGGCGAAGTAAGCCGCCAACTTGTCGTAATCTTTGCTGCGATCTTCCAGTCCGGTATGCATGGAACCCATCAGGACACGATTACGCAAGGCAGTGAAGCCCAGATCAAGCGGGGCTAATAGGTGTGGGTATGGTGTTGTCATAAAGGATTTTTGGCTGGTGGTTGTTTTGTTGCATTATAAAAGGTATCGCCCGCCCCGTCAGCCTTTGGCCGGGGCGAGGATTACAGAGGATGAGTAGCGAAAGAGGATAAAGAGGCGTGGATTGAAGTCAGGGTATTGTTCAGCGTTGTTTAAACTGCTGCTGACTCATTGAACTTTCTCGCTTCAGAAAGTTCAAGAACGCTGCGATCTAATTTTTCCACAATTTTAGAAAGCTTATCGATGTCCTTCTGAGAAGGAAGACCTAACTGCCTTAATAACTGACTCACAGAACCCTGAAAAGTACTACCCATCTTATTCAAGGCTCCCTTAGCATCTTTCACTGCACTTCCTAGTCGCTTCTCAGCCATATTAACTTGGCCAGTGACTTGTTTATTCAGGGACGCCTGCGCTTCTTCACCTTTAGTGACCAACAACTTGAACAGAGTATTGCTCTGCTGTTGCACTCGGGAACAAGCGCCTAACCCTGCCAAGCTTACTTTATATAAGGAATTAACGACTTGGTTAACTGACGAAGGATCATTTAAGCTAACAAGAGCGTTTTCGTTCATTGTATTTCCTTTAATAGAGGCGGTTAAGGTTTCTTTAAAATTCAATCGCCATTACGCTGACATGGCAAGCATTAGTCTAGTGGTTTTGGTTAGAATAAACACACTAACCGACAGGCTTTATTTTGGTAATAAAAGTGTCACAATCGGGAATGCAGCAAAGAGGAATTTAGTGTGTTTGCTCTAGATAAACGGCTTATTCTTTGCTCGTGCGTAGATGATTCTCCTCCTTATCTATTGCACATCCTCCTTTGGTGGTTATTGACCGGGCCCCTTCTTAGGCCCGGTCTTTTTTCTTGTGTAGACCTGAATGAAGAAGGATTTTTTAGCGCCACTTGATTTAACAACACCTCAAGATTGAAGGCTCACAACGGACACCAATAGTTGCTAAAACACTGCTGCAAGCGCATCCAACAAGCGATCGATGTGGATTTCCTGGTGTGCGGTCGATAGCGTGATGCGAAGTCGAGCGGTTCCTGTGGGTACGGTCGGGGGCCTGATGGCGCTGATCAATAGTCCCTTCTGCAACAGCAACTTATTCAAGTTTAGCGCGCGTTCCGCATCGCCTACCACCAAAGGTTGAATCGGGGTTGGCGAGGGCATAAGTGGCAGACCTAATTGTTGTGCTCCGGCGCGAAATCGGTGGATCAAATCGCGTAACCGTTGCCGACGCCACTCCTCACTCCGCGCCAAACGCAGACTGACTCGTGTCGCAGCGGCCACAGCCGGTGGCGTTGCGGTGGTAAACACATAGGTACGCGCCTTTTGGATCAGCGACTCAATCAAATCCTCGCTACCGGCTACGAAAGCTCCTCCTGTCCCTAATGCCTTGCCGAGCGTACCCACGACGATCGGCACGTCTTCCGTACTCAGCGCATAGTGATCCAGGATACCTCGACCCTCACGGCCGATCACGCCAAAGCCATGGGCATCATCCACCATCAGCCAAGCATTGTGCGTTTGCGCGATCTGCACCAGATCCGGCAGCGGCGCTAAATCACCGTCCATGCTAAATACGCCATCTGTGGCGATTAACGCATCGCCCGTGCGTCTTTTCATGCGTTCTGTCAACGCGTTCGCATCGGCATGCGCATAACGCAGTAATCGTGCTCCTGACAGTAATCCGCCATCCAGCAGCGAGGCGTGATTGAGCCGATCCTGGTAAACGGTATCACCCCGTTGTAGCAAGGCGGATATCACGCCGATGTTGGCCATATAGCCGGTGGAAAATAACAACGCGCGCGGACGGTCGGTGAAATCGGCGAGCTCCTCCTCCAGCGCATGATGTTCGCGGCTGTGGCCTGTAATCAGATGAGCAGCACCGCTACCGACTCCGTAACGTTGCGCCGCCTGCTGGAACGTATGAATCAGGGTCGGGTGATTCGCCAAGCCTAAATAGTCATTGCTGCAAAAAGCCAGATATTGACGGCCTTCTATCACCACCTCAGCCCCTTGCGGGCTATCCAGGACTTGCCGGCTACGGTAGAGCTGTTGTTCCTGCAATCGGCCCAGTTGAGCCGCCAGATTGCGCATAATAATTATTAAATGGCTGCACCGGCTTGCAGGTTGGCGGCCTCGCAGGCATCAGCAACATTCCGTTCAGCCGGTTCGGTGGTCAAATCCAACGGGGTGATGCCTAACCGTTCGAATAAATCACGATCTTTTACCGCCTGGGGATTGGCCGTGGTCAACAGCTTGTCACCATAAAATATGGAGTTGGCCCCCGCGAAAAAACACAGCGCCTGGGTTTCATCGCTCATGTCGTTACGGCCAGCGGACAGTCGGACGAATGATTTAGGCATCATAATGCGGGCGACAGCAATCGTGCGGACAAACTCTAACGGATCGAATGCTTCACTACCATAGAGCGGAGTGCCCTCGACTTGCACCAACATATTGATGGGCACGCTTTCCGGATGCTGCGGTAGGTTAGCCAAGGCGATTAACAACCCAGCGCGATCACGCACTGTTTCGCCCATGCCGACAATGCCCCCGGCACACACGTTGATACCGGCCTTGCGCACATGATCAAGTGTATCTAAGCGATCCTGATAGGTACGGGTGGTGATGATTTCGCCGTAAAATTCCGGTGAAGTGTCCAGATTGTGATTGTAATAATCTAAACCAACGTCCTTGAGCCGTTTCGCTTGTTCCGCTTCCAGCATGCCCAGCGTGACACAGGTTTCCAGACCCAAGGCTTTCACACCCTCGATCATTTGCAACACATGAACGAAATCGCGCTCCTTGGGATTACGCCAAGCGGCACCCATGCAGAATCGCGATGCACCCCGTTCTCTGGCCTGCCGT